>DIVV01000246.1 GCA_002423385.1 bacterium UBP16_UBA6123 | reverse complement strand
AGAACTTCAGGATATAAGCGTGTCTCAATCGCTTCAAATATTACTGAAACTTCTGATATCAGCATTAAAAAACAACAATACTTTTTTACTTTCTAAAAAGGAATTGGAGTCTTTCATTGTTCAATTTATTTCGTCATTACCTGCTTGTTTCAAAGGCTTGATGCCAAACTTTTCCTGCGAAAGTTGAGTTATTTATCAAGCGATGATTACCCCGCTTTAGAAACTTTTGTTAATATAGAGGTTAAATAGCCACCATTAAAATGGAGATATTATGAAAAAAGCAGGAAAGTTCACACAACTAATAATCGCTATGTTTTTATTGTTTTTACTTATGCATCCGATTATATCGATTGACTCAAAATATAATATTGTAAACATAATTTATAATAAATTTTTGATTTCCAAAGAGGAAAAATTATGGTTACAACATAAAAAAATAAGCAGGCAGTTAAATCAAATAAGACTTTTTGTCGAAGAATTTCATAGATCAAATAATGAACTATTAAGCAAAATAGACGATTTAGAACCGGAGATAAAAAAAAGATATGACTATTTAATTCGCCCGTCAGAATTGGATGTTGATAAAAAATTTGAAGACTACTTGCATGACTTACTTTATGACCCTTACGGTAATAAGTATTTCCTTGATAATAATAGTTATGAAATTTATTGTAATAGTCCCGAAATTATAAAAAGTATTCCGGATTTTATGAAAACTCAAAAGTATAGCTCAGTAATGATTTTCAAATTAAATTTTATGCAGTATAGAGTAAAGTATGACATAAAACATATCATAAAAAATATTGTTAAATATTATGAAAAAAATAGAAAACTACCATATGATGTTAAACAACTTGAAAATAACTTGCCATACGAAAAATGGGGCAAAGCATATGCAATAGACAACGCACAATACGAAGTTTTTTGCGCAGGTGATAATTCATACAAAGAATCATATTTAAATTATGATTTTTTTGAAATTGATAAATCAATCTTTAAAGATATTATTTTTTCTTTTTATTACAAAAATTCCAGATTTCCCCTTAATGTTAATGAATTAGGCGATAAATGGCAAAAGGACCCGTGGAACACATTATATGAATTAGATACATTTTCATGTATTATACGTTCTACTAAAGGAAGCATCGGACATTCATTAGATTATTTTGATTACGTCATTTCCGCAAATTATTCTCATAACTTAGAGAATGCGCTCAAAAAATATTATAAAGAAAATAAAAAGTTACCAGATAAAATTTCTGATTTGAAAACTTTAGATCATTCACTACTTTTAAATAAACCAATTGAAATGGAAAAATATAAAAACTCTATTAATATAATTTATAAGCATAATAATCGACAAATTGAACATTCGATTGTTATTAATTAATCATCATTTTGCTAACTTACACGTTTCTATAATTCAGCCGTTAACTCTCGCCCATTGAATTTCAATCAAGCAAGCTGGCGTTGCGCGAGTCTTTTAAAAAGTCCGTTTTGCTTTATAAGTTCGTCGTAAGTTCCGGTTTCAACCAGCCGGCCCGCCTCTATAACGAAAATACGGTCGGCTTTTATAACAGTGCTGAGCCTGTGCGCTATAACGATTCTTGTTGCGTGAAGTTTTTCAAGGCTTTCAGAAACCACCGACTGCGTTTTATTGTCGAGCGCGCTGGTGGCCTCGTCAAAAATAATTATACGAGGCTTTTTAACTAAGGCGCGCGCGATCAATATGCGCTGCTTCTGCCCGCCGGATATACTCGAAGCGCCCTCGCTTATCATCGTATGCATTCCCATGGGCATCATTTTAATATCGTCTTCGAGCCCCGCGCTGCGGGCAGCCTCCCACGCATCGTCGATAGTGAGCGTTGAAGAGCCTATTATATTCGACATTATAGTTCCCGACATTAACTGCCCGTTTTGAAGCACCACGCCTATCTGGCGCCGAACCGCCCTCACGTCGATGCCGCTTAAATCCTGTCCGTCGAATAGAAGCGAGCCGGCAACGGGCTTATCGAAACCAAGAAGAAGTCTTATCAAAGTGGATTTGCCGCTGCCGGACGGGCCGACTATCGCCGCGAACTCGCCCGGTTTAACTTTTATCGACACGTCGTTGAGCGCCGGAATAAGGCTGCCGTCATATTTGAAAGTAACGCCGCAAATTTCCACGCCGCCGTTTAATTCGCCTGGATCCTCCCTCGCTTCATCGAATTCGGGAACCGCTTCTAATATAGGTTTTGCCCTTTCATAAAGAGTGAAAACATTTAAAAAAGAAAGCATCGATGAAGATATTTCCATCATTCCAGAAAAAAAAGTCGTAAAAGCCGAGTTGAAAGCGACGAACGAACCTGAGGTCATCGACATATCGCTTTCGGAATAGGTTATGATACACCAGAAAAATATCGCCGAACAGATAAGCATATAGACGGAATTAAAAACAGCCATCACATTAGTCAACACATATACGGGAATTTCTTTTTTCTGCTTGAAAATCTTCGCCCACATGCCGAAAGCTCTACCTTCCGCGCCCGCCACGCGAAACTTGGCGATGCCGCCTATTATTCCAAAAACAAGGCCCGATAACTTTCCGTCGAGCTCCATTGAAAGTTTTGAATATTTATACTGCAAAAACATTACAATAATATAAAATAACATCGCGATAACGGTCAACACAACGGATATCAATGCGAGTTTCATATTATAATAAAACAGCAGGGCGAAATTAAATACGGAAAAAGTTCCCGTTAAAAAAGCGCTGAAAACCGTTCCTGAAACGGTCTGACGTATGGTATTTATACTCATGGCGCGCATCGCGAGATCGCCCGTCGAAAACTTCCTGAAAAAAGTCGCGGGAAGCGCTAAAAGTCTGTCCCACACAGCCGCCTGAAGCGAGGCATCTATTTTATTTTCGAAACGCACGGTAGCTATTGATCGAAAATATTGAAAAAGCAGAATACAAAATGAAGAAGATATTAAAATAATCGTCATCTGGGTCATCTGAGACCGCTCTATTTCGGGGATAATACTATCGAAGGCTATGCCTGTCGCCATGGGCGTCAACATATTAATCAGGCTGAGAACAAACCCCGCCGCTATCATCATAATAACATCGGGAATAATGCCTGCATTAATTGAGTATAAACTTATATCGCTTAATTTAAGAGGCCTTGCGGGAAGCGGCCTGTAGAACATATAACCTATGCCTGAAAGCATCGCCGATTCTTTACGTCCGACTTTAACCGCCCCTGCTACGCCCGGAATATAGATTTTATAACCCGAGGCCGATTCAGGAATAAGCGCCGCCGGCCGGCCGTCTTCAAGAAACGCGAGAATCGGGCCTGAATCTTTAGTCCACCAATCGTCACGCAGCAATACTTTTCTATGACGCACCATCGAAACGCGCGCGGTTTCACCGACCGGGTCCGCTATTTTTTCGCCTTTTTTTATAGCGACAGGCATTACGATATTAATTTTTGCGGCCGCGCCCACCCGGCGGCAGGCGGTTTCAAACTCGGAACAATCTTGCGCCTTATTGGAAAAATCGATGAATTTAGAATCGATTATAGAGGCGAAACTGCAAAGATTGCCTTCTACTATATCCGCGTCGCGCTCGATTTTTTTAAATAAACGCGTCTTTTCTTCTATATCGGCGTTTTCGTTTTTTTCTATTAAAAGCCACAGCACGATGGCGTGAAAAGCCGATATGCTTTCGGCCGCGTCGGAAAATTCAAGGAATTTTTCGGTAGAATAGGCTGATATGGAAGGCTTCGCCTTTTCATCCTCGCTATCGGCGTAAATTTTAAACCAGAACCGGTTAGTTGCCGGAAAATATCCGGCATGTCCCTTAAAAAAGGCCATATAACTGCCGAGAATTTCAACTTCGCCTTCGAGAAGTTTTATCCACAAAACTTGATTCGGCCGCGCGCCGTAGGAATAGCTGTCATCCAGGACGGAACCGTCGCCCGTTTCGATAAATTTAAGACTTTTTGGCGGAAGTTTATAACCGACAAGCGCATAAGTCAGTTTATCGGCAAGCCCGTTAAGAAGTTTCGAGGCTGCCGCGATCGAATCAGCCGTTTGCGGGCCATCCTTCAAAAAACCGACCGGTTTTTCGTTTATAACGGCATGAGGCGAAGCGCAGGCGATTATCCTGTACGGGCTTTTCGGATTGAAATCGAAACCGACCAGCATATCGCCTTTTTCGGCCGTAAAAAGCCAGCTCCTTCTGCCGTAAGAGCCGTCATCGCCTTTTTTCGTAAAAAAAATATTCAGCGTGCCGTCTTCTACGAGCCAGGCCTTTTTACTGCCTTCGAGTAAAAATATATCTTTAGCTTTAATATCGATGCGCATTTACTTTTCCTTAACCGATCTTTGTCAGTGCATTTTTATTAACTTCGAATAGGCGCTTTCGGGGTCCGCCGTCAATTCCTCATGCGTTCCGCGGCACACTATTTTACCGTATTCCATTACTATTATTTCATCGCAGTCGCGCACGGTGCTGAGCCTGTGGGCGACTATAATACAACTACAGCCGCGGCGCCTTATACTCGCGTCTATCACGTTTTCCGTCTGAGGATCGAGCGCGCTGGTGGCTTCGTCTAAAATCATCACCGCCGGATTTATCGCCAGCGCCCTGGCTATTTCAAGCCTCTGGCGCTGACCGCCGCTGAAGTTCTTTCCGCCTTCCTCGGTTTTGGCTTCATAAGCCGAAGGGCGCCGCACGATATCTTCGTGAATGGAAGCATCCGTGGTAGCTGCAAAAACGGAGGTATCGGCGATCGAATAATCCCATAAAATAATATTTTCCTTGATGCTGCCTTCGAACATCGATATATCCTGATCGACGATTGAAACCGAATTGGTCATTACATGATTGGATATCTGTGAGCGCGGACGGCCGTCAAAAAGTATTTCACCCGACCACGGCGAGTAAAGCCCCGAAACCAGCTTGGCGATTGTAGATTTTCCAGAACCTGAGCCTCCCACCAGAGCTATGCGCATTCCCGGCTTGAGTTTAAGATTGAAATTTTCGATGAGCGGCGGTTCGAGCCTGCTGTAGCCAAAAGTAACATTTTTCAATTCAACGAAACCGGATAATTTCGGCGCACTTTCTTCGCTTATAAATTCCTCAGGCTTATTAGCGCCGCCGGCTTCATTCAAATTTTTTTCCGCATTCACGCTTATTTGCTTATTTAAAATTATTTTTTCACCAGTGTTTTTTTCTTCGAATCTTTTATCCACGCGATAGTTTAAAACGTCGTCTATCCTGTTCATGCTGCCTTCGAGCTCCTGCAAAGAAGAGCCGAGCTGGACGAGCTTTGTGACCGGATCGATAAAACTCGTCATAAGGCTTTGAAAAGCGACGAGCATACCGAGCGTCATTTTTCCATCCATAACTAAAAATCCGCCGAAACCAAGAATGAGCGCATTATTTAAAGCGCTCAAAAAAGTCGGGATACACGATATGAATTGATTGGTTACATCCATTTCCTGCGAGGCGCAAACCACATTAGCGTGCAGGCCGCCTATTTTAGCGAAAAAATCAGATTCGGCGCCGGAAGCCTTTAAAGTTTCGATAATCGAAAGCCCGCTCACCGCATCGCCCATGAACTTGCCCCTGATCTGGAGCAGTTTCTGATTTTGATCGACCTTGCGGCGCGCGACGCCCCTGAGTATGGCTATATTAATTAAGGCTATACCGACGCCTATCGCGGTAAGCATGAGATCGTACTGGCACATTAAAAACGCGTAAAACACTATAAGCACGCAATTAAGCGCATTGGTGGCTAATTCACCCGAAAATAACTGCGCTACCTGATCATTTGACTGAAGCCGCGCGCTTAAATCACCGGCGAAGCGCTGCGAGAAAAATTCGATCGGCAAATGCAGCAAATGATTAAAAAACTTCGACGAGCTCGAAAGCGCGATCTTGATTTCGAGCATGGATAAATGATGCTGCTGAAGCGCGGTGAGAGCGGCGCGCAGAATGCCGGTAACGGCCATTCCGATTATAAGCGGTCTCAGCCAATCGGTAGTTTTTCCGATCAATATATTATCGATGAAAATTTTAGAAAAAGTTGGAATTACAAGGCCGGGTATCACCAGAAAAAGCCCGGCGAGCACTGAATAAGCCAATGCCATTCTTGCGCCCGGAAGCCTTTTAAGCATGGCCCGAAACATACTTTTTGTCCGCCCGCCCGTTTTAAATTCCGGCGTCGGTTTAAAAGTAAGCACCACGCCGGTGAACGACTCGTTAAATTCTTCGTATGAAACTACGCGCGGCCCCTCGGCCGGATCGTTCAAATAGACCCTATCGCCTCTAAACCCCTCCAGGACAAGAAAATGATTGAAATTCCAGTGCAGTATAACCGGATATTTAATGTATTTGAGCTCGGCCGGCTCGTATTTAAAGCCTTTAGCCTCCATTTTATATCCGCGCGCCGCTTTTAAAACGTTCGACGCCTTGCTGCCGTCGCGCGAAATGCCGCACTTTTCACGCAGCTCCTCGAGCGTTACGAAAAGATTATAATAGCTTAAAATTATCCCAAGCGAGGCGGCGCCGCATTCGACGGCTTCCATCTGGATAAGCGTCGGAGTTTTAACCCTTTTATATCGTTTTTTCGACGCGTCTTGCCGCGCGTCCTGCTGCGTTTGCTGATTATTGATAAATACCAGTCCATTTTCTTAGTATTGGAATAACGAGGTTTATCGGTTTTTCGGTTTTATAGGTAACTAAAGTATCACAAAAAGTGCCGCTGAGTATCTTCAGCGGAGGCCCTTTTTCAGTGGACCATTTAAAGCCGCTCACGGTGTTATTATCGTATATCAGATCGGCCTTCACTTCGATAACCGCGCCCATCTTCGTAATCGTTGAAACCACCTGATCGTTTGCGAGCACTTCCGTCAATCTGCTTGAAGTTACGGGATATTCCGACACTTCAGTCACCTTGCCGAGCATAAAACCATATTCTTCCTTTTTAACTATCGTCGGTGAAATTCTTATATCCATGCCCGTTTTTACAAGTTTTCCTTCATTAACGGGTATATAAGCGATAACCTCGAGGTCTTTTATATTGTTTCCACTCAATTCTAAAATAGCCACGGCTTCGCCCTGATTAACCGTTTTCCCAATGACAGCGGCCGTCTGAACTATTTTTCCGGTATAGGGACTTATTATCCTGGACGAATCTTCATATTTTTTTAAAAGTGAATTTAAATTATCGTTTTCTTCTTTTATCTGGCTGTCAAGGGTAAATATCTCGTTGCTCTGGCTCTTTTCGTTATCAACTTTTTTGACTTCGAGCGATTTGAGCTGATTATTAGACGAAGCTACGGTTTCTTCGAGGGTGTTTATCTGCTGCTGAGTGGTTAAAAGCGTGTCTTTAGTCACGAGCCCTTTTTCAAATAACTTTTTCTGATTGCCAAGTTTTTCATTCATCAGCCGGAGACTTTCGAGATTTTTTTTAATGCCGTCTTTGAGTGTAAGCGCTTCGTTTTCGATATATTCGATATTTTTTTTAAGGCTGTCGGAATTATAAATTAACGTTTTATTTTTTTGTAAATTAAGATTTTTTATTTTTTCGCGTAAATCAACTATCTGATTAAGCGTATCGCGCTGATCGATTCTGGCGACCACGTCGCCTTCTTTAACCAGATCGCCTTCTTTTATGCGTATATCGACTATTTTACCGCTGAAAAGCGGACAAATATTAAACAGGCCGCCCGTTTTAATGAGCATTCCTGTGCCGTTCACTTTATATGATATAGTGCCGAAAATTCCCCACAAAAGAGCGGTCCCAAGAGCGATAGCGATCGCTAAAAGCGCGAGCCACCCGCGCGGACCGGTTATTACTATAAGACGGTCGAGCTGATCCGGCGTGGATAATTTTTCGAGCGCCGCTTTTCTAAATAGACTGCCGGCCATTTTTTCACTTCCATTTTTCGTTATTTAACGCCGCTTTTTTAATTAAATCGACTTCATTATTGGGATCGAGATATATAAATTTACCGCCGTGATACATTTTCAATAAGACTTTCATATTTTTTACTTCGCCGCATTCATCGAAACTATAATTATTAGCGACGCCTTCATAGTTATCGATGGAACGCAATGAATTTGCGATATCTAATGGGGCCGCGCTTCTGGCGCGCTTGATGCCTTCTGCTATAAGCATAATCGAGTCATACGAGCTCACCGCGTGAGATTCGGGCGGCGCTCCAAATTTTTTAATATATTCAGCCTCGAATGCCGTCAATTTTTGCGAACGCTGGTTCGGATTAAAAAAAGTCACAAATACCACGCCGTCCGCATACTCGCCATAGGCGCTTGGCGTTTCCTGCAAATCGGCGCCATCGCCGCAGAAAACCGGAACGGTAACATTATTGCGGCGGAGCATTTTAATAAAGGTCATCGCGCTTTCCGAATTGCCGTAAATCATTACGCAGTCAAAATTAAGAAGTTTCCAGCAATCGATTATCTGCTCGAATTCATTTTCACTTCCTGAAATATATGAACGCCGGTCAACCACCGATATCGACCGTCTCTTAAGTTCGTCCTCTGAGGCGTTCGCGGAGCTCAAACCATATTCGTCGTTCACATAACAGATCATAACTTTTTTATAACCGGATTTTTTAAACAAAGCCGCCTGTTTTACCGCGATAGCGTCGGCATCGGCGATAGTTCTAAATAAAAGGGGACTTTTAAAAGAATTATAAGCCGGATCGGTAGCGCTGATTGTAATCATTAAAATCCCCGCCGAGTTATATATATTGGAAGCCGGAAGAGCGACGTGCGAATCGTAAAACCCGGTAACTGCGCACACTTCCAGATCATCGGCGAACTGGTCGGCGATAATCATGCCGCGGGTAACATTGGATTCGTCGTCTTTGAATACGACGTTTATTTTTTTGCCTATAACGCCGCCTGCGCGGTTAATTTCGTCGGAAGCCATAACTACGCCGTTACCAAAAGATTTAAAATTTGAATTCCGAGGCCACACGGCGCCTATATTAATAGTTGACGATGACTTAACTTTATCGGCGCGCGAGGCTTTTTTCAAAAAACTATAATCGCATCCGCCCGATAATAATGAAATCAATGACAGGCAAAGTAAAATTAAAAAAAAAGACATTGCGCCCGCCGGATAATTTAAATTAAAACCTTCTTTATTTTTCAATGTTTATCACATCCGGTAAAGATATTAAATCTTCCATTTTTATTTCACATTCGCCGGTTTCTATAGTTCCGAGGCATCCGGCTTCAAATCTTAAATCCGCTATAGCCGAGGCGAATTCAAGCACGGCGGATTCGAGCGACAATTCGGCCTGCCCGAGATTGTCTTCAACCGTTACTATATCTAAAAGCGTTGAAGCGCCCATTTTGTTTTTTTCTCTTTCGTTCTCCAGGGCTTTTTCGTAAAGCCTTTCAGATTCAACCATTTGTTTATAACGCCTGATTATCGAAGCGATCGCGTTCACGCGCGTGCCCATGTTAATATCGATCTGTCTGGCGATTTCTTCGGCTTTTATTTTAGCCTGATAATATTGCTCTTCCTGCTTTATAACTTCAGATTTAGCTGATTTGTTATCCTGCGGAAACGAATAGCTGAGCGTGGCGCTGAGATTAACGCCCGGCACGTTATCGTGCATGGCGGCAATAAGCGCAGCGGCGCCCTTGTCGTCTTTTCTGCCGTTGTATCCGCCGCTCACCTGCAGATCGATTTTCGGTTTCAAAGCGTCGCGGGCGGCGGGTATGCTAAATTTATAAGCCTCAAGCCGTTTTTGAGCCGCAAGATAATCTTTTCTCTTAGCGACGGCTAATTTTATAAGTCTTTTTTCGCTCCGCTCGACTTCGATAGTTCCGTTAAGAATACGCTCGACCGGAAAAAAATCCGCGGGCGGCCCTATTTCGAAATTTGAATCGCGGGTTACGCCCATGGCTATTTTCAAATCATTTTTTGACTGCAAAAGCGAATGAGAAGCTTTCTCGCAATCGGCGAATTTTTGATTAAGATTGGCCGTAAGCTGATCGAGCTCGGATGGCGCTAATTCACAGCCTTCAACGAGCAATTTCGTATCGTTATAAAGTTTTTGCGAACGCTGCAAAGCTTTTTCGGATATCATAAAAGCTTTATATGAATAAGCATAATTCCAGTACGCCGTAACGGCTTTACTGACGGTTTGTGATATTGTGTAAAGACTGTCCAGCGAAGCGCTTTCAATCTCGATTCGCGAGGATTTTTCATAAGCGGTATTTACCCTCGAGTCCCTGCCCTGCGCTAAAGATTTTGTAACGGCGAACTGGATTTTGCCGCTGGTCACAGGCTGCCGGTTTTGCGGATCGTTACTTTCACTGGTTGAAACGGTAACGGCAGGCGATATAGATATGCCGCTCCTGTAGCGTTTTTCATACCCGGCGCTATATGAAAGCGCGCCCTGCTTTAATTTGGTAACGTCGGAAAAGCCGGCACGGCTATAACTATTTTTCTGCGTTTCGGATATCGGCGTATAATCGGATGAACGCGTCGCCGATGCTTTCAAAGTCGCATCGAAAGCCGACGAAGCGGAAAGCAGCCCGGCGGTCGCTATATTTTGCTGACTCTTATAAACCTTAACGGTAGAGTCTTTTTCAATAGCCGATCTGACGGCGTCGATAAGCCTTATTTCATTGCTGGATATATTTTCATCCGGCGCAGCCGCGAATAACAATTTCGGCGCGGGCAAAAGAAACAACAGTAATAATGATAATAGAATCAACGACAATAAAATATTAACTGATTTTTTTGAATAAAAAAATACCATATCGTTTTCTTTCATACTCAAGTTAAAATAATGGAGCTATTCTACCAAACTAATACTCATTTTGCAATATATATTTTGCATAATTGCACAAGGGTTTCACAACATCATATGGCTTAAAATATCCGTCAAAATTCTTGACAATTATATCCGCCATGTTGTACAATAAAAACACCTTCTTTCAATAATTTTGTTTCAATTCTAATGAAATCCTTTGACATGAATGTTGTTTTATATAATAATATAGGAGCTTTTGTGAAAAATTTAAAATACTCTTTTACCAACTCTTTCAAACTTGCCGGAACGCTTTTATGCGTATCTTTACTCGTTTTTTTATTTGTATCGGGTTGCGCCCTCAACGACGACGACGGCGACGGCGGCGTAACTGCCGGAACGCAGCCATCACACACCGTTCAGGGCACGGTTTTAAACCTTCTCACCAGAGCGCCGCTTGCGGGAATAGTATGCACTCTTTCGCCTGATGGCGCTTCCACGGACGCTCCATCTCTTGCCGTTTCGACGCAAAGTACTATCAGCGGGGCGAACGGCGCGTATATATTTTACGGAGTACCCGCCGGAGATTATAAGCTCAAAACAAGCGCGGATGGTTTCGTTCCCATGACAACCCACTTCAAGGTCGATTCAAACGTTCAAACCACCTTGCAGCAGCTTTCGGCAAGCGAATGGACGCAATTACTTGGCGCCGGCCATTCTTACGATCCCGCCAGAGCTTACGTCATGATTCATTCAGATGCCGTGTCCAATTCAGACGACTCCGGCGTAACGGTTAATTTAACCAACAACGCCTTAACGAGCGAAACAACTCTCATTTACGAAGCGAAGGGGCAGATAAGCAATACCGGCGCTATCGACTGGACGTCAACTTCCACCCATCTTAGCGGCTTGACCTTCTTTCACGGCCTGATTTCAGGCGCCATTCACACCGCAACGGCCGTTAAAGACGGATATACATTCGAAAGTGTAAACGACATCCCGGCAGTCGCGGGCGAAATAACGCATGTAATTTTAAAAGGAACGCCCGCAATCGACGGATTTCCGGTAACCATCATTAATAATTCATCCGTTTATAAAACCGAAGAAATTTATCTGGCCATTATAGGCCAGGATAAATCGGGCAATCACTATTATTTCGACAACGGCGACGGATATAAAAAAATGAGAATAGTCACCGATAATCAAGCCGGCGATAAATTCTGCTTCCCGATCGGCGGCATAAAAGCCCTCGGTCCCAATAAATTTCAATATATCCATCCATTCGAAAACACCGTCAGTTGCAGAGTTTATGTTTTTTTCAAAAACAGGGGACATTTCAAAGTCAACAATGGCGACGCGAAAGCCGGCCTGGCCGAACCGTCGCATATGAACGAAGACAAATACACCATTTTCGATAAATTCGAATTGACCTGCGACGGCTCTTTAGTGTATTTGAACACCACCGTCGTTGATTTCATAGGCATCGGTTTCACGCTCAAATTCGATAACGACGGTATCGAAAAAGGCTTCCAGGTGGCCTGCAACGACGAACTGGCGGCCCCGTTCCTCAGCCGCACCGACAGTTGGAAAAATGCCGTCATAAAGGATGCTAAAGGAAATATTATGAGAGTCCTTTCACCCAACCAGATCGAAAACTCGTTCGGCTCTCTAGATGAAGCCATCAACGCCGGATGGAGCCACTACAGCACCAATGAACTCGAAATAAAGTATAACTGGACCTATAAAGGGCGCGTCCACACCGCGGAAGGGGAACTCAAAAACCATTTCGTTTTCAACGTGACGGCCGGCGCCGGCAACGTTGGCGACACCTATGACGTATCGTTCAAACCTTCGTCTTTCACGGTATTTAAATGCGACGGCGACCCTCTTTCCAATGACGGCTCAAAAACCACCGTCGCTCAAAGAAATTTGCATGCCTGCATATGCGCGGCTTTAAATAGAGGCGTCTTCTGCAATAAAGACTGGGGCGCGTCAAAAGATTACTACGCCGATAGCGCGTTGAACGCGAAACAATATAACCTTTATTCGAAAATGCTTCACGATAAAGCCATGAATGGGCTGGTTTACGGGTTCCCTTACGACGATCATTACGGAAAAGATCCCACGTTCAAAAAGACATACAAGGAAGCCAAAACCGGCGTTACCGTGTCGATACCAAAAATGCCCGCGCTTATTAAATAACAAACCTTAATAAATAACTTAAAAATAAATGAATTGCCAACTAAAAATGAATGAAAAATATAAAATCGAACTTTTAAATCACTCGCAGGCCGAAGATTTTAAAAATATGACCTATGGCCGATATAAACCGTTTATTGCATGGATGGATAATATTCTCGGAAGGCTTTTTCCCGTCGGCCTTTATTACGAAGGCCGGCCTGCGGGGCTTCTTCTGGCTTTACACCTTTCGGCCGATACAAAAGCCGATATTCTTTCGATATTTATCGAAAAAGAGTTTCGCGGACGGAAATTAGCGGTTAAAATGATAGCCTGTTTAGAAGATAAATGCCGTGAAGCCGGTATTAAAACCGTCAGTTCGTTTTATTTCGACAACCGCCCTTTCACGGCGATTATCAACAATTTATTCGACCGCTGCGGATTCGCTCCGGCCGAGCCGGAAGTATTTTTCTGCAAATGCGATAAAAATTTCGCGAATATGCCGCTTATTGAATATACAAACCTGCCCGCCGGTTTTGAGACTTTCAAATGGAACGATTTAAATCCGGCGTTAAAAGAAAAATTAAGACTTGAATGGCAAAATAAAGACTGGTTCGATGAAAGACTTTCGCCTTTTTCCGGCGAGGAAACCATGGTCGCAAGAACGAGCCTCGGGCTTCGCAGAAAGGATGAAATCGTCGGCTGGACTATATGCAATTACTACGATCAGGACACGATAGCATACACATCCATTTTTATAATGCCCGAATTTCAGGGAGCGACGCTCGGAATAGCTCTGCAGATGATCTCGATCAGGGCGCACCTTCTTACCGATCTAGCTCAAAAATATCCTTTCGGCCTGTTTCATGTAAGATACGATAATCCCGCGCGGCTTAAAGTGGTTAAAAAAAAATTTGCAAAATACTCCATAGAACAATATGACCAGGTAATACGCAAAAAAAATCTTTAGTAAAATATCCGAAATATAATAGCGAAATATAATATTATAAAACAATATATTACAAAATTATATATTACAAAACAATATATTACAAAATTATATATTACAAAATAATATATTACAAAATAATAATATAGCATATACTATATACTATATACCTTATAACAATAAAACTTGCTGAAAATAATAAGGAACGCATGAAACTAAGCATAGAAGATAAAAAAATAATAGCCGCGAAGGCCTCTTTTATAGAAGAACGCATAGCGGGCATCGTAATATCCGCCGGCGTAGATAAAAACGGCGAAAATGATAATGCCAAAAATGATAATGCGGCATCGGAAATTATAAAAAGGTGGGCAAAATTAACTTCGGACGGATTGGATAATAAAGGATTCGAGCGCAGACTTAAACTCGCCGGAAAAAATCCGGGCGAAATGAGCGCCCTTACCGGTCCGATCGCATGGAATGACGAAAAACCTCTACCGGAATGGATTTCAACGCTCGAAGATTTCTTCAAAATGCTGCCGGCCACTTATGCCGAACTTCTCGAAGCGCTGCCGGCACAAACTCTATCCAGCGAGTATGACACGCCTTTTCAGCACGCATGGGTGCCGTGGCTTCTGCTGTGCCACAAAATTTTTAAAGACGCTGCCGCAAAAGTCGGGGATTTATTAAGCAAAAAAGCCGAAATATCATGGCTGAGATATATATTAAATTTAATGAATAAAGAATTCGCGCTCTGCCTTAATTCAGCCTTCGACCTTCTTAGATTCAACGATTTCAATTTTTTTAAAATGCCTTCGGCCGCTTCATTTCCTCATGGTTCGAAAACCCGTTATGATAATTTTTCACGCGCCATGCTCGAAGGCGGCTGGCTCGATTTTTTTAAAAAATATCCCGTGGCGGCCCGGCTCATATCCGTTTTATGCCGCCAGCAGGCGCTTTATTTCGCCGATACTCTTAAAAATTTCGAAAAAGACGCGGATAAAATCGGTGAAATTATTAACGGCGGAATAAATCCCGGCTTAATAATAAATTTAGAAGCGGGCCTTTCCGATTTTCACAACGGCGGCAAAAGCGTAATCCGTTTCGAATTTGAAAACGGCCCGGCCGTTTATTATAAACCCCGCCCGGGCGGCGTCGATACTCTGTGGACGGCCGTTTTAAACTGGCTCGCGCAAAAAATGCCCGGCGTCGAATTTAAAACACCCGCCCACGCGGAAGGCAGCGGCTGCTCGTGGGTTAAAAATATTTCAGATTCCGGCCTGGATCAAATCGAAGACGCCGCCGGTTTTTATTATAAAGCCGGAGCTATATTAGCTTTAGTTTATACTCTCGGCGGCACGGACTTTCACCAGGAAAATATTATCGCAAGCGGAAATTGCCCCGTTTTAATCGACCTTGAAACGATACTCAATCCGTTAGTAAAGCCTTTTAATTATACTCAGATGAGCGCCGAAGATAAAAACGATTATCTCGGCCTCGAAGGCGACTCGGTATTAAGAACATGCATGCTTCCCCTGTGGATGCCGGTATCAAAAGAAGTTTCAAGAGACTACGGCGGGCTTACGCCCGACGATAACGCTTCTTATTTAAAGCGCGAATGGCTCGATATAAACACCGATAGAATGCGGCGCGAATATATCGATCGTAAAAACAATCCATCGCCTAACGTCGCGCGCTATAACGGCCTCATCCTCAGCGTAAACGATTATAAAGACGACGTTATAAAAGGATTTGAAGACGCGTATAAACTTATAATGAATAACCGCGACGAGTTTTTAGGCGATAACGGGCCGCTGAAAAAAGCCGGCGGGATTCGTATGCGTTATTTAACCAGGCAGTCGCAGGTTTACGCCGATATGATCGACCGCCTCAGATCGCCCGGATTGATGCGTGACGGCGCCGCTTTTTCGATTGAAATAGAAGGCCTCGCGAAACCTTTTTTAAATAACGCCGCCGAAGATCGCGTGGAAGCTGTCTGGAAGGTTTTTGAAGCCGAAAGGCGGTCGCTGGTTTCGTTGAATATTCCATTATTTGAATTTAGCGCCGGCGGACTTTCCGTCTTTGACGCCGACGGAACCATACTCGGCGATTATTTCCTGGAAACGGCCATAGAACAGGCTGAAAAGCGCGCCCTGAAACTCGGCGCCGCCGACATGGAATTTCAGTCGAATATGATAGACGCCTCTCTTTCGTGCAGATTTTCAGACGAAAAAAATAAAAATACGCCGCTTAAAATAAAGAATAACGAAGACGCTTTTAAACTGCCGCCGGTTTCGGAAAATGAATATATCAAAACCGCCGCGCTCATAGCCGCTAAAATCGCCGAAAGGGTAATTTACACCAGAGGAAAGCCCCAATGGCTGACGCTTAAAACCGATCCGCTGAAACATATTAATTTTATCGGGCCGATAGATTTTACGCTATACGAAGGAATATCCGGCGTCGGCCTTTTTTTGGGCGCGTATGAAAAACTCAGCGGCGATAAAACTCATCACGGCCTGGCGATAAACTGCTTTACCGGAATAAAAGAAATGCTTAACGATAAAGCCGCCGCCGCTATGGCCGCTAAATCATCGCCCGGTTACTGCGGCGGCATGCCCGGCATTTTATGGGCGCTCTATAATACCGGAAATTATCTTAACGACGAAGAATTAATTTCGAGCGCCAATAAAGGGCTGGCGCTTCTCGGCCATGAATCGCCCGAAAACGACGAAGCGCTGGATATAATCGGCGGCGCGGCGGGCGGCGCGCTCACCCTCGCGGCTTTTTACGGCGCGCTTGGCGGTGAGCGGCTTTTAGAATTTATAAAAAGCTGCGCCGAAAGATTAATTAATAAACGCTTCCAGTATGATAAGTGGAAATTATGGCCTTCCAATCATGCGTTTAAACCGCTTACGGGCTTCGCCCACGGCGCGGCGGGCTACGCGCTGGCCTTAGCTAAAGCCTATGAATTCACGCGCGTCGATATTTTCAAAGAAGCCGCGCTCGAAGCCGTCGATTACGAAGCCTCCTCGTACATAAGCCTGAATAATAACTGGCCGGATTTCAGGCATAACCGTGACTTAAAACCCGGCGAAACGGCTTTCATGGCTGGCTGGTGTTCGGGAGCGCCCGGCATAGGGCTCGCGCGCATCAAAATGCCGCCGGAATTCCATAACCGGCAGGTGAAAGACGATATCGAAAACGCCCTTAATTTCACGCTGGAGTTCGCGCAGTCCGGCCAATTCCGCGATCATCTCTGCTGCGGCAACGCCGGACACATAGATTTTTTAATAGAAGCCGCCATAGAGCTTAACAGGCCACAATTAATGGAAGAAGCTAAAAAAAGATTTTCATTCGTAATTAACAGATCGGGCCTTAACGGAAGCTATACTCTTCCGGTCGATGAGTCGAAATCGATTTTCACGCCGGGGCTTTTTACCGGGCTCGCGGGAATCGGGCTGACGGCGCTCCGGCTTATCGATCCGAAGTTAATCCGAAGCGTCCTTGCGCCGGGCGCTAACGGGTTAAATATATAGCTTCGAGGGCTTTTTCGAGTTTAACGGCGCCGTCCGGGGCCGCCATTTCATCTATAGCCAGCGAAGCCATGCATAAAATCGCCGCCGTCGAAAAATCGCCGCCGCAAAATATTTTTCTGCATTTTTTATCGAAAACTTCAACGTTTAAAGCCGCCGCGCGCAATAATTCACACAGCGCGGCGAAATTTTCGTCCGAAAGAGGCGGCGTTCCTTTATAATTATTAATTCTTCCGGCCGGATTAATTTTTCGCGGCCCTTTAATCCCGCAAAACTTTAAAAATAACGAGCTGTCATAAGCGCCGAGCGCTTCGCATATTCCGGCGTAATCGGCTATCAATTCATCGTGCGCGTTATTTCTCATGGAGCCTAAACATCTTTTTGTGAAGTAATGCGCCGATTCGTGGCCGAGCCTTATTTTAAGCGAATAAATCCGCCACTGGGCCTCTTCAAAACCGGCTTCCACTGAAGATATGCCGCTGTACGGACCGTCGCTTAACAATAAAAACCTGTCCTGATAATGACTTTTTTGAACGGCTGGCTCTTCAGGCGCCGCTAAACCGAAAGGGTCCTCGAGCGCCCGCATGTTTTTATAAGCTATATAGCGCTCGCAGTTGTTATAACCGCTTATAGCGCAGGCGCCGGTCGAAGCCGGAATATCGGCGGGTTCGTTTTTAAAGGCCAGGGCGCGAAACAACGTAACGAAATCATTGCGGTTTCTCGTTATTAAAACCGGAATCGGCCCGGCGGGAGTTTCGTGTATCATTAGTTCAAGCTCATCAGGCGCTTCGAGCGGCAATGATGAATCCGAAACAATATCGCATGGCCGCATTTCGGCGTTAATTGCCGCGCGGTATCTTTCAGTCGAGCTTATTCCCTTTTCAATCGGAAAATTAAGCTGCGGAAGATGGTTTTTAAGCGCCGCGAAAACGCCCGTTTTTAATGACTCGTCGAGATACGACCGCCACGGCGCCACAAATTCCTCCGCTGGCAGCGGAAGCCTGTCAATAATTCCGGGCGAATGCACAAAAGCGTTCGCTAAATATTTTTTTAATTCTCCGTCAATCGATTTATTTATCATAAATATAAATTATCATATTTTTAAGTTATTGTCATCAATTATTTGTCGCGATTATTTGTCGCGATTATCGCGATTATTTTCTTGACTATATCTGATGAAACTTTTATAATGAGTCTGTTTCGTTCGCGAAATTCAAACGCTCGAAGTTTCACTTAAGCGGGTGTGCGACATAAAAGTAGGTC
>DIVV01000129.1:13877-14068 GCA_002423385.1 bacterium UBP16_UBA6123 | reverse complement strand
GATAAAATCGAAAGATAAAATCGAATGAAGAACAGATTAAGAACAGATAAGAAAGGATAAAAGAGTATGAAAGAGTATAAAAGAGTATTGAGAGAGTATTGAGAGAGGACAAAAGAGGGTAAGAGAAGATAAGAGAGGAGAGTAAAAGAAATTAAAGTTCTTATAGAAAAGCTATCGACAAACTAACGATA
>DIVV01000129.1:0-13871 GCA_002423385.1 bacterium UBP16_UBA6123 | reverse complement strand
CTAACCTTTTCTCTCCCTCCCTTGATAAAAAAAATTAAAGTTGAATAATTAAGCGTTATCTGGTAAAATACAATCCGATAATAAAAAAGCTATTAAAAAATATACATGGAGGAAAGTATGTATCAGAATTTTTCAATCGAAACGTTTGTTAAAGAGCATTTTCAAGCCTCGCAAAAAGCCACTCTTATGAACGCATTCGCCGTAATTTCATCCAGAAATATCGACTTTTCAGATTATCTTTCATTTTTAAAACCGCCGGCGAACGTTGAAAATCTCCAAAAATACATTACGGACCATCCAGCCATCGAAATGCGTGAACTCATATCGGTCCACGAGCCTATCGAATGTGAAAATTTAATAAATACGGGCGTTATAGACAGCGTCGAAAAAGAATACGTCGAAGATTTCGATTTTCATCTTTTAAACCTTTACTTCGATATCAGACCGAAATACAATCTGAAACTCAATTCGGCGGCAGTAAACGTTTCATTTAACGATTTCGCTCTGCCGTCACTGAGGCCCCGCGTTATATCCCTGTTTCCCACCGCCGATATCTTCAAAAGCGCCGCGCCCGTTTCAGGAAAAGTTATAGTCACCGGCGGTAAAGGCTTTCAATTTTTATCCGAGCCTGAATATGAATCGTCTAAAGGTAAAAATGGCGACGCTGATTTCGTTTACGACTATCGCGCCTCCCGTAAAGCCGTTATGTCGGCGCAGAGTGGAAGCGGATTTTTCTTTAAATTTTTTACGGACGAAAATTCATGCGACACTCAAACCTTTCGTATAAGGGCTATTTTGCTCAGGCCGCGCGCGGTTAAAAAAATATTGATGAAAGCGAATTTCATAATAAATGAGTTTCCGGTCGAATACCATTACGTTACCGAAATACCTGTAATCGAATCGAGCGTCAAATAAATCCCGCAGGAGATAATAATGTCTTCAAATAAAGGATACGTTTATATCGTTGGCGCCGGCCCTGGCGATTATGGTTTAATAACCGTAAAAGGCCTCGAATGCGTTCGGACGGCGGACGTATTGATATATGACCGTCTGGCCAACGAAAAATTTATAAACGAAGCTAAAGAAGGCTGTGAGCTTATATACGCGGGCAAGGAAGCCTCCATGCATGCTATAGCTCAGGATAAGCTCAATGAATTAATCGCCTCTAAAGCCGAAGCCGGCAATATCGTTACGCGCCTTAAAGGCGGCGATCCTTATATATTCGGACGTGGCGGCGAAGAAGCTCTGCTGCTCAAAGAACGAGGAATTCCTTTTGAAGTCGTGCCGGGAATCTCGGCCTTTTCGGCCGTGCCGGCTTATGCCGGAATTCCCGTGACTCACCGCGGCTATACTTCCAGCGCGGCGGTGATTACCGGCCATGAAGACCCGTTAAAAGAAGAAAGCGATATAAATTGGAAGTCGCTCGCGGGCATTGGAACGCTCGTATTTTTTATGGGCGTTAAAAATCTGGCTGCAATATGCCGTAATTTAATAGATAACGGCGCCAGCCAGGACACTCCCGCCGCTATAATCGAACGCGGAACGACGCCCCTTCAAAAAACGCTTATATCCGATTTAAAAAATATAGCCGCAGTGGCTGAAAGTAAAAAAATAAGCCCGCCTTCGATTTTTATAGTAGGTAAAACCGTAGGTCTTTCTCAGCGGCTCAACTGGTTTGAGACAAGGCCGCTGGCGGGCATAAAAATAATTGTGACGCGCGCCAGAGAGCAAGCGTCGGAATTAAGCCAGAGGCTCGAACGGCTCGGCGCGATGGTATATGAAACGCCCATGATAAAGCTCGAAGCGCCTGACGACGGTTATAAATCTCTTGATGCCGCGATTGCCGGCATAAAAAATTATGATTTAATAGTTTTTACGAGCGCAAACGGCGTTTCGCGCTTCTTAGAGCGCCTGTATAAAACCGCAGGCGACATCCGCCACATGGCGGGTCCGGCGCTTGCCGCCATAGGCGAAAAAACCGCGGCCGCCCTCAACGCGCGGTATTTAAAAACCGATATCATGCCGCAGGAATATAAAGCTGAAAACCTCGCTGAAAAAATAATCGAAATCTATAAATCAAAAAAACTCAAAATACTTGTCGCACGCGCCCAGACCGCACGCGATACGCTCATCGAAAAGTTAAAGCAGGCCGGTCACGAAGTTTGCCTCGCGCATGTCTATAAAACGGCGCCGGCCGTTTCGGACGCTTTCGATGTTAAAGAGCTTTTAGCCTCAGGCGAAATCCATCTTGTTACATTTGCGAGTTCATCTACGGTCGATAATTTTGTAAACGCCGCCGGAGTCGATTTAATCGCCGCCGCCGTCAAAAACAGCAAGCTCAAAATCGCCGCCATAGGCCCCATAACGGCGGGAACGTGTGAAAAATACGGTCTGACGCCCGACATTCAGCCCGAAAAATACACTATTGAAGCCTTAGTCGATGAAATTCGCTCTTATTATGGCGGCGCGCGCGGGGCCGGGCGCCTGTGATGGGGCGCTATCCGCTGTTTCTAATCGCGCTGGTCACTCCGCTTATTTATTCCAAAATAACGCAGGACTCTTTTTTATTTCCAAAAGAGTTTTTTTTCATGGCGGTTATCGCCTTTATCTATTTTTACAGAAGCATAAAACTATATACTGAAAAAGTCACACACACGCTTTATTTCAGCGCGCTCGACCTGATATCTCTTACTCTGCTTTTAATTTGCGCGGTTTCGATAGCCGCCCGGCAGGATTTTTATCCGGCGCTTCATCCTTTTATAACTGTTATAGCGGCGGCCGTTTTTTACTGCGAACTTAAATTTTTCAACCGGCTAAACTTTATTTTAAATAAATTCGTCGATTGTTTTATATTTTCAGGGCTTCTCGGAGTTTTATACGCCTTTTTACAATATTACAGGCTCGATTTTATATTCGGCGGCGCCGCGCCGGCCGATAAGATGAGGCTTTTTTCTTTTTTCGGCAATAAAAATTATTTCAGTGAATTTATAACCGCGGTTATATTTTTAATAGTCGCTAAAATTTTAATATTATCCTTATACGGCCGCCGCGGGCGCATTATCAAAAACCGCGGCCGCGCGCTCGCTTTTTATTATATAGCGCTGGTTTTATATTTCGCTATGATCTTTATAATACAATCGCGCGCTTCGTTTTTAGCGCTCGCTGCGGGCGGGCTTTATTCGATAATCATGATAGTTCGCAACAGCCGTCTGCGATCATTTTTAACCTACAACAGCCGCCTTCTTGCCGGTGGAGCCGCCGTGCTTATAATAGCGGCCGTCATATTTTCGAGCGCCACCCCGTTCACCCGCGATAAAACCGATCTCATCCAGAGATTATCTTCTGTTTTCGATTTCACCGCGGAGCGCAATATCGCCATCCGCTTCGACATCTGGCATGCGACGGTTAAAATGATTCGCGATAACTTCTGGACCGGCTGCGGCCTCGGATATTTCAAAATGAATTTTTTAGATTACCAGAGCCTTTTATTTAAAGAAAATTCGAATTTATTTTATGAAAACCAGTTTTTCGCCAAAGCCAATCAGGCTCATAACGAGCTGCTGCAAATTTTTTGCGAACTGGGAATTTTCGGCTTTTTATCAGCCCTGGCGTTTATAGCCGTCCTTATTTACGGCTCGCATAAGGCGCTGGCTTCCTATAAAACGCCCGCCGCCGCTCGCAGATATATTGCCGTTTTATTCGTTTCGGCATCGCTTATAAGCGTTTTTATCAACTCGCTGTTCGCCTTTCCGCTGCACATACTTCCAACCGCGTTAGTTTTTATAACCTGCGCCGTATTATCCGACCGGCTCGCTTTCAGCCGGGCCGAAGGGCGTTATAGATATTTATTCACCGCGCGCTATATTCTCGATCCGTTTAAGCTCAACGCGATTATAGTTACCGCCGCCGCTACGCTTGTTTTATTAATGCTCGCCGCCGCGGCGCCCGCTTATATCACGGCTAATATCAACATGAAGGCAGGGCTTGATTGTCTCAAACTTAACATGACTCACAAAGCTGGAGCATACCTTCAAAAATCGATAAAAGCGAATCCATTTAACGGCGAAACGCGCTACTACATGGGAATATATCATATGCAAAACAAGGAATACGACGCGGCGGTGATCGAATTTATGCGCTCCCTGCAAAGCGAGTCCGACCCCAATATATATTCCAACATAGGCTTAGCCTTTTATAAAATAGGCATGTACGATCACGCCGCCGAATATATGAAAAAAGCGCTCGATATAGCGCCTCACAATTTATATTACCTGCTCAATTCAGGCTGCATTTATCAAAAAAAGCAGGATTACGCCGCCGCCGTCGAATATTTTCAGAAGGCCTTAACTTATGCTTCCACGCCGGAAGCGACGGTAAATCTCGGCCACGCATATTACTTAATGGGTATGCACGATAAGGCTGCCGCCGCGTTATCAGAAGCGCTCCTGCGATACGGCGCGCTTCCGCGTTATGCGGAAAGAATTTATTACCTTCTAGGCCTTTCGTACATGGATTCTAAAAATTATAAAAGCGCCGGGCAAAATCTGAGAAATGCGCGCGCGCTCAATCCGGGCAATCCAGATTACGCTCTAAATCTCGGACTCACTCTTATCTTCGAAGGCAAAACCTCCGAGGCGGAAATTCTTTTCGGCGATTATCTGAAAAAAGATTTTAACGATTTGATCGCCTATAATTTAGCCGGTTTATATTATGGTGAGCGCCGATTTTTTGACGCCCTGATAATTTTAAGAAAATTAAAAAACGCCGCCGAAGAAAAATCGAATGCCGTTGAGGTTGAAAACAATCGTCTTTACAGGCGGACCGTAAATTTAATAAACGCCATTAACGGTCAAAAAAATTCAAAACAATAAATAAAATCATTTAATTACCGATAAGGGTAATTATGATATTATATCAAGATAAACCGGAACGGATATCTAAAATATTTTCGGTCTGCTCGATATGTTCAAGACGCGAAACCGAGCGGCTTATAAAAGAAGGCCGCATATCGCTTAACGGCGCCACCGTAGTCGAAGCCGGCACGAAGGCGATAATTGGCTGCGATAAAATTTATAAGGACGGCCTTCTTTTAGATTTAAAAACAGGCGGCAGTAAAGACGGGTTCGAATATTACATATTGAACAAGCCGGTCGGTTATCTTACTACCTGCGACGATCCATTCGGCCGAAAAACGATATTTAATTTATTGAGCGTTAAAGGACATTTTTTTCCGGCGGGCAGGCTCGATCTTAATTCCCGCGGCCTGGTGCTGATAACCAATGACGGGCTTTTATGCGGCCTTGTCACGCATCCGGGCAATATGATCGAAAAGGAATATATCGTTACCATAAACGCCGAATTAAGCGGCGCGCAGATAAAAAAACTCGAAACAGGAATAACTTATGAAAACGAAACCTACAGGGCGCTTAAAATTAGTAAAATTAAAAACAGGGTATATAAAATAATTTTAAACGAAGGCAAAAAACGCGAAATCAGGCAGATGATTAAAGCCTGCAAAGCTCGAGTGGAAGATCTTTTCAGGGTGAAAATAGCCAATCTTTCGGTCGTGGGACTTAAAGAGGGCGCCAGCCGCAAAATAACCCCGGCTGAATTATCGGAATTAAAAAAAATAACCGGCTATGAAAAAGCGGCCGGTGATAAAGCATTAACGAATATAGGCATATAAAATTAAGTTAGTAAGGAATGATTTAATGCAAAAAAGAGTAGTATTAGATAACGGGATGACGCTTGTAGTGGAAAACACTTCGAGCGTGCGCTCGATATGTATCGGCGTATGGGTAAAGGCGGGCGCCATATATGAAACCCCCGAATTAAACGGGGTTTCACACTTTATCGAGCACATGCTTTTTAAGGGCACGAAAAAACATACGGCCCGTCAGATCGCCGAGACGATGGATTCGATAGGCGGACAGATAAACGCTTTTTCAGCAAAGGAATTCACCTGTTTTTTCGCTAAAGTGCGCGACCAGCATATGGAAATGGTTATTTCGCTGCTGGCGGACATGCTTCAAAACTCTCTTTTTGATAAAGACGAGATAGAGCGTGAAAAAAACGTGGTCATCGAAGAAATTAAAATGTATGAAGACGCGCCGGACGAGCTCATTCACGATATATTTTCCCAGTCGCTGTGGAAAAATCATTCGATCGGCCAGCCTATCCTCGGCACACTCGAAACAGTGAGCGCTCTCGGCCGCGATAAAATAATGGATTATTACGCTAAAAATTACCTTGCGCCAAATATGCTTATAACGGCCGTGGGCAATTTTAAAATATCAAAATTCAGCTCGCTGATTAAAAAATATTTCAAATTCGACGGCGACGATAAATTCAGTTCATCTAAGGTCAAACAGCCTGATTATAAAATAGAAAAGCATCTCAGGGAAAAAAATATCGAGCAGGTGCATTTAGTTCTCGGCGCTCCCGGCATTAACGAAGCCGATAAAGACCGCTATAAGCTCTACGTGCTCAATTCAATATTCGGCGGCTCCATGAGTTCGAGGCTTTTCCAGGAAATACGCGAAAACCGCGGCCTCGCCTATTCGATTTTCTCTTACGCCACATTATATAAAATGGCCGGGCTTTTCGCCATATACGCCGGCTGCGGCTATAAAGACATCGAAGTGGTCATTAAACTCATTCTCGACGAAATCGAAAAAATCAAAAAAAACAATATTACAAAAATAGAATTAACGCGGGCCAAAGAGCAATTAAAAGGAAATATAATACTGTCGCTCGAAAGCATAAATTCGCGCATGAACCGCATGGGACGAAATGAAATTTACTTTAACCGCCAGATCGCTATAGACGAAGTTCTCGACAGTATCGACGCGGTTTGCGAGCAGGATATTTCTTATATGGCCGGAAGGCTTTTTAAAAAAGGAAAGATGGCCCTTTCGATAATCGGGCCGCCTGACAAAGATAAAAACCTCGCCAGGGCACTTAAACTCGTAAAATAAAAAGGAGAGATCAATGAAAATCAATCAATTAAGAGTAGGCGCGCTTCAAAAAAAATTAAGCGCCGAAAAACTCGACGCTATTTTAATATCTAAAATGGAAAATATACGTTATTTATCTTCATTTTCGGGTTCGACCGGCTATATGGTAGTGGATCAGAAAAACGCTTATATCTTCGTAGATTTCAGATATATTGAACAGGTAAAAAAGGAAACTTCCAAGATTGAAATTATTCAGACCAGCAGATCACAATCCGGCGAAGTTTGCGAATTCATCAAAAAGAAAAAATATAAAAAAATAGCCGTAGAAGGCGGCCATTTAAGCCTCAACAATTTCAGAGCCTTCGAAGAACAGATCTCTAAGTCGCAAAAACTTATAGCCACAGCGGCTTTTATTGAAAACGAGCGCATGGAAAAGTCGAAAGACGAAATCACGCTTATTAAAAAAGCCGTCGATTTATCGGACCTCGCTTTTTATCAGATGATATCGAAGGGTAAAGAAAATTTTATCAATAAAAGCGAAAGCGAAGTAGCGGCGAAACTTGAATATTATATGAAATGCGGCGGGGCGCAATGCCCGTCATTCGAATCCATAGTGGCTTTTGATACTAACAGCGCTTATCCGCATTATAAGCCGTCATCTGAAGTTATCGTGAAACCTAAAAGCAAAAAAGCCGGCAGCGGCTCTTTTCTCAAACTAGATTTTGGCGCTAAATTAAACGGTTATTGTTCGGATATGACAAGGACCGTTTTCATAGGCAAGCCCTCACAAAAACATATAGATATCTATAAAATAGTTCTCGAGGCGCAGCTTGCGGCCATCAGCATGGCAAAACCCGGCATGAGCGGCATGCAAATCGATAAAATAGCCCGCGACGTAATAACTAAATACGGCTATAAGGATAACTTCGGCCACGGCCTGGGACACGGCGTCGGTCTTGAAATACATGAAGGTCCTACGGTATCGTCTCTCGGCGAAGTTATCGTCAGGGAAAATATGGTATTTACGATTGAACCGGGCGTTTACATACCCGGTTTCGGCGGCGTGCGCATCGAAGACATAGTGGTCATGGAAAAAAAGGGATGCAAAATACTCACGAAAACCACGAAAGAAATCATAATAATTGAATAAAATCAATATTTCTGGTATAATATATGTAACAGGAGGTGTTAATATGATGCAATTATGGCCTTTTAAAATACCCGCGGCGCGGAATAATTTTAGAATATGCGCCACGGCGCTCGCTTTAACCGCTTTTTTATACGGCGGCGCTTCAGCCGACTCCACCGTGACGATTCCGGTGCCCGACACAGTCGCCAACGAAAGTAAAAACCTCGTTCTGACGATTACCGTTCCGACTTCGCTTGAAAAAACATATCAGCCGGTGGCGCCTAAACCCGAAGACAAGCCTAAAAAAAATAATTTCAATAAATATTTCGATTTAAATCCTTTTCCTAATATGGTAAATAACGAAGAGGTGGCCGTTCTGAGGCGCTTTGTAAATAAAGGCGTAGTCGAAGATATCTCGGCGGTATCGGTCAAAAAAAATTTCGTGGCCAATAATTACGAAATGGGCCGTTCATTGGCTTCGATAATCAGTATGACGCTGCGTTCGGCGCCCGACCAGCTCGCGCGCGTGGGCGTAACCCGCTCCGATATTTTAGATTTGCTCAAAGTGTTCGATAACTACACTAAAGAACTCAGAATGTTTAATATTGGCATGAAAGACCGCGAACGCCTGAGTAAGTTATCAAATAAACTGAGCTTCACCGACGGTGAAGTTAAAGTTATTAAAGTTGAAACTGACGATATTGGAAGTACGGTAATCCATCTTACCCTTAACGATCAGAAAGGAAAATACAGACCGCAATATCTTTCTAAACTCGAACCGCTTCCGCCCGCAGAAACTCAGGCGCCCGGCGAAAATAAAAACGAAGCTAATATAAACCCCGACAGCCTTCAATTTTCGACTACATCGAAACCGCCGCAAAATAATTCCGGCCCGGGCTTCGATAATCCCGACAACAATAATAACACCAATACCAACACTAACAATAACGGCAATAACGGTAATGAGCCGCCGGACCTTCCTCTGCCGCCCGGCATAGACGAACCCGAACTTCCGCCTCCGCCGCCTATGGATTTTTAATTCATAACGCCTTCATAAGAAACTATATAAAAATCCGGCGCTCTGCGTGCATTATGCGCAAGACCGCCGGATTTTACCTTTTATATGGATAAAAATAAAATTGACACATCAAAATAGTTGTGATAGACTATCAAAGGATAAAAGATACGGCCATCTTTTGCTATATCGAAGGCCGGTGCAAAAACCTGCGTTAATTTTTAGTATGGCAAAAATAAAAATCCATAATCAAAAGGAAGCGGTGATTGATAATGTTAAAAAAATGTTCCAGCGGACCCTGTCTGAGGTTGTTTTTAACCGGATTCGTTATTGTAATAGTCAGTTTCAGTCTTTTCGGAATCTCATCCGCGGCAACGGCGGATTTATGGAAAAAAGTTTATGAAGCCGATAACAACGGCCTTCCCAAAACGGCCGTGGAACATTTAAAAGAAATTTATAAACAGGCGCTCTCCGAAAAAAAATACGGCGAAGCGCTCAAAGCTATATGCAAACAGATAGTAAGCGAAACTAATATAGCCGGCAACAAGCCTGAAGAAAAAATTAAAAGGCTCGAAGAAGAAATACTCACGGCGGCCGATGAAATGAAGCCTTTAATGCGCGCCGTTTTAGCCCAATGGTACTGGCATTATTTTTCGCGCAACCGCTACCGTTTTATAAACCGCACGGCGACCGCCGGATTAGATGAAAAAGACTTTACCACATGGGACCTTCCTAAATTATTCAAACACATTTCATCTATACAGCAAAAACTCATTTCAGATTCCCAACAGTTTAAAACCGTTAAAATATCGGTTTTTTCAGAAGTTCTCGAAAAAGGTAACGTGCCTGAAAAGATACGCCCCACTCTTTTTGATTTCATAATGCACCGCGCGCTTGAATTTTACATGTCAGCGGAACAGGCGGCCGCTCAGCCGCAGGATGCCTTCGAGGTTCGCTCCGATTCCGGCGTCTTCGACGACGCGGTTAAATTTCTTTCATATTCACCCGAAACTACCGACACTTCATCGGCAAAATTAGCCGCCATAAGTATTTTTCAAAAACTTCTCGACTTCCACCAGAACGGCGAAGATAAAGACGCATGGCTCGATGTGGATATACTGAGGCTTAATTACATTAAAAACGTATCGGTCGGCGAATCTAAAAATGAATTATACATTAAGCGTATGAAAGAGATCGCCGAAGAATATAAAAGCTCTGAGTTATCAAATCTGGCCCGTTATTACTGGGCAAAAGAAATCAAGGAGTCCGGCGATTTGACTCAGGCGCTTAAAATAGCCGAAGGCGCCTCTAATTTTACCACTTACGGCGGGGCTCTGTGCGCCGGCATTATCGAATCGATCAAAGCGAAGACTATCGGAATTAAATCCGAAAAATCGGTTCCGTCAGACGCTAAATTCAGTATCGATATTAACTACAAAAATATAGACACCGTTACCTTCAGAGTCTATAAAGATGACTGGCGCGAATATATCAAGGAAGGAAGCCGCAAAAATTTCAGTTGGATCGATCAGAGTGAAATAAAATCGATGCTTGAAAACGACAGGCCGGTTTCTGAGTGGAGCCTGCCGCTCACCCCGACGGCCGATTACAGGGCAATTGACGCAAAAGTAGAGGCGCCGCCTCTTAAACCGGGTTTTTACAGAATATTAGCCAGTTATAAAAAAGATTTTTCTAGTTCAAGCAACTGCATTCAGCATTGCCTTTTATGGGTAAGCGATATATCGGTAATTACCCGCACGCGCGACGGCTTCGTTGAAGGCTTTGTCTTAGAAAGCGTAAACGGCGCGCCAGTCGCGAAAGCCGATATTAAAATCTACGGTACGCGTGAAGAATACGTCAACAATCGTTACAAGCGTGAAACCGAAGTGATCCAATCTACACAGACCGACGAAAATGGGCAGTTTTGCGTACCTTATAAACGTATGGACCGTTACTATTCCGGTTGTATGGTTTGTGCTTCCGACGGCAAAGGCTCTGAAATCTTCGATCCGAACGGTCTTTCTTCATACGCAACCGGACTCGCCGGAGGCACCTACGCTTCTTATATATTCACCGATCGCGCTATATATCGCCCCGGTCAGACCGTCAACTTTAAAGGCATAGCCGTAAGCGCCATGCGGGATAATAATGACTATAAAGTAGCCGCTGGTCACAGTGTCACGGTTGTATTCAAAGATAAAAACCATCAGCAGATCGAAAAATTAGATTTAACGACCAACGATTACGGTTCTTTTTCGGGTTCTTTCACCGCGCCCGCCGACCGCGGCACGGGAGTTATGTACTTACAGGCCCAGAAAATTCCCGGTCAGTCGAGTATAAGGGTTGAAGAATATAAGCGCCCCAAATTCAGCGTAGAGATCAAAAAGCCGGAACAGGGATTCAAACTCGGCCAGGAAGTTACGGTAGAAGGTTTGGCCACGGCTTATACCGGTGCCCCGATCGATTCGGCCGCCGTTAAATACAGAGTGGTGCGTGAAGTAAGGATGCCCTACTGGTTCGACTTTTACTTTGGCGGCTATTCGCGCCAGCCGCGTGCCGAAACCCGTGAAATAACGAACGGCGTGGTTAAAACCGGCGTTGACGGCAAGTTTAAAATTAAATTTATCGCCGCGGCCGACGAAAAAATATCGCAAAACGAAGATCCGACATTCGATTTTAGAATTTACGCCGACGTAACCGACAGCGCTGGCGAAACCAGAAGCGCCGCTACGAGCATAAGACTTGGATATAAAAGTATGGAAGCCGTTCTCAGCGCCGGCGAATGGCTGACCGGCGATGCGCCGGTATCGATCGGGATCGAAACTTCTACGCTCGACGGCACCGCGCTCGACGCGGAAGGCGTCCTCGAAATATATTCACTGAAACAGCCGGCAAAACCCGTTAAAGCCGAATTGAACCCGGATTATTTTTACTATTGGTTTTATAGCTTTCAGAAAAAAGTCGATAAAAATCCGGGACTTTCCGGCGATTCGAACACTTCCAACTGGGCTTTATGGCCGGTTGACGCAGTAGTAGACAAAAAAGGGTTTAATAAAAAAGCCGGTGAATCTTTGAAAATCGATTTCACTTTAAAACCCGGCGTATATAAAGCTGTTTTAAACACCAACGACAGCGCGGGAAATAAAATAACGGCATTCGTTCCATTTATTGTAAACGATCTTAAAGCCGAAAAATTCGGCGTGAAGGTTCCGCATTACTTTATAAACCGCGCCCAGAGCGTTGAAGTCGGCGATAAATACCAGGGCTTCTGGGGCAGCGGATATGAAAGCGGCCGTGTCTTTATAGAAATGCTCGTCGATAATAAAATAATCAAAAAATACTGGTCGCCCGCCGGCGCGACTGCGCACTTAATTGAAATCCCGGCCACCGAGGAACTTCGCGGCGGTTTTACGGTGTTGACCACTTATGTTCGTGAAAATAGGCTCTATACTGAGCAAATTAAAGTCGATGTTCCATGGACGAATAAAAAATACGATATATCATTTGAAACTTTCCGCTCGAAACTTCTTCCCGGCCAGAACGAAACATGGTCGATCAAAGTTAAAGGGCCGGGCGCAGAGCTTAAAGCCGCTGAATTTCTCGCGGCGCTCTACGACGAATCGCTCGACGCATTTGTAAAACACAACTGGCCGGCCTTCAGCGGATTATTCAAAAGTGATCGGACGGGAGTCTTGCAGCGCTTCTCTAACGCGCTTTCCAATTATTCAAGTTATATAAGTAATTGGGGCGGCCATACGAGCGTGCCTTCGAGAACTTACGACTCTTTCCTGCACGAAATAACGCAAAATTTCTTCGGATATGATTACTATGACGAAGAAGAAAGTTTGGGTAGCGGAGGTATGCTCAAAAAAAGCGATGGCGGTATGCGTTTTAAATCCGTATCGCGCGAAATGAGTCCTCCGGGCGCACCCGCGCCTATGTCGGAATCCTCGATGCCGGCCGCTAAACTCTCGATGGCTGATGCGGAAGAAAAAAGAGAGGATTCCAAAGATAAGGGCGGCATGATAGCGCAATCTGCGGCTCCGGCTCCTCCGCCCGCGGAAGCCTCCGGTCCCGATTTATCAAAAATAGCCGCCAGAAGCAATCTTAACGAAACCGCGTTTTTCTATCCTCATCTTACTACCGACGGCGAGGGCGCGGTCAAAATAACTTTCACTATGCCAGAAGCGCTTACTAAGTGGCACTTTATGGGCTTCGCGCACGGCAAAAATTTAGAAAGCGGCCTTATCGAAGAGCATGCGGTTACGCAGAAAGACCTTATGGTACAGCCGAATCCGCCGCGTTTCATACGCGAGGGCGACGTTATCGAATTCAGCGTTAAAGTGACGAATATGACCGATAAAGACATAAACGGCGATGTTCGTTTCACTCTGCTGGACCCCGTTTCAGAAAAAGCGCTCGATGAAATGTTTATGAATAAAACCACCGATCAGAAATTCGTCATACCAGCGAAGCAGTCTAAATCTTTTTACTATCCGATAACCGCGCCGGATAAAGTCGATATGGTTAAATTTAAGGCCGTAGCGGCGGCAGGCGATCATTCCGACGGCGAAGAAGGGGTTATTCCGATTCTTTCGCGCCGCATTTACGTCCAGGAAGCCATACAGCTTCCGATAAGAAACGCCGGCGAGAAAAAATTCAAATTTGAAAAGCTGCTTAATTCAGCTAAGTCTGATACTATCGTTCATAAAGGCTTTACGATTCAGATGACTTCGAATCCTTCGTGGTATGCGATACAGGCGCTTCCGTT
>DIVV01000120.1 GCA_002423385.1 bacterium UBP16_UBA6123 | reverse complement strand
TATTCTTTTATTCTTTTATTCTTTTTATTTTCACGATAAAACGATGGCAAAAAACAAAAAACTGTGATAAAATCTGATATAGTAATTGAATTAATTAATTGGTTGGTTAATAAAGCCGGCCAAAAATTACTTAAAAAGCAGGATGACTTATGAATATAAATATTATTCAGGAATCGATTGAAGTTTTGCCGCAGTACGCCCTGATACCGATATCGTTTAAAGTCGAGACGGTATTTCGCTTCGAAACCGTCAAAAACGGCCTGGGCGGCATTTTGCTTCACGAAGAAAAAGTGGATAAACCATATTTAAAAGATTATGACGCTCATCCGGGCGAAGGGCCCTCCGCGTGGGCTAAGCAATGGGACATTTCAAACTGGGAAGTGCTTTCGGCTTACGCGGATGAAAAACGCATCGGCGGAGCGCTCGTTGCCTACGACACCGAAGGATTAAATTTTTTAGACGGACGCAAAGATATAGCCGCCCTCTGGGATATCCGCATACACCCGGACTTTCGCGGTCACGGCGCCGGCTCGGAATTATTCCACCGCGCCGCTGGCTGCGCAAAAAAAAGAGGCTGCCTGTTTTTAAAGATCGAAACGCAGAACAATAACGCTTCAGCATGCAAGTTTTATGCGAGACAGGGCTGCGAACTTGGCGCAATCGATATTCACGCCTACAAAGAGCATCCCGATGAAGCTCAACTGATATGGTATAAACGCACAAAATAAAGGTCATATGCCTGATCCAGAACATCACGGAGTAAGGCGTCTTTTCGTAAAAATACGGACATAAAACATAAAACTCCTAAATTATCGCGCATCTTCGATTTTTTTCGCCCTGAAACATATAAAAAGCGGAAATTTCATTAATTTTTCAAAGCCGCGCTCATCCGCTTTTCTGAACTCTTCGCTAGGTTTCGGTTCGAGGATTTTTTCGATGACAAAGCCGCTGCCGCTAAGGGCTTCAGAAATAGAACCGAGGCTGTGATAATAACTCGGCATATTTACGCTCTTGCCGAAACCCTCCCAATCACAGCATACACGGCGAGTTTCGAAATAATTTTTAATTCCGAAATATCTATATGAAAAAAACGGATGTTCGGTCGAAAATACGAACCAGCCGCCTTTTTTAAGCACGCGATTAATCTCGCCGAAAAGTCCGGCGTGATCTTTTATGTAAGTGATGGCAAGCGCGCTCAGAACGCCGTCGAAAGTTCCGGCGTCAAAAAAATCAAAAGGCTCTTCCATATTGGCTTTCAACACTTCGATTTTGCCTTTGCCTTTGGCCCTCTTTTTAGCGTGACCGATCATTTTATCGCTTGCATCGATTGCGGTAACTATCGCGCCGCGCGATGCGAGCCATTCGGCATAAACACCCGGTCCGCAGCCTAAATCAAGTATTTTCATACCTTCGATACCGCCGGTTATCAGCGATTGAACGGCCGGCCTGTCGTAATATGCGTTATGAGGTTTGGTGTCTACGAGCGAAGCGTAAAGGTCCGCAAGTTCTTCATAGGCGTCGTAAGCCAGATTTTTTTTCGCCCGCTCAGCCGAAATATCATTTTTATTAAAATCCGTAAACTCATCATCGCACGAAAACGCCTTATCACCCGCCATAAATTCAACCTCCATTTATTATTTTTTGGAAAATTCCGAAGACGGCACGCTAATGTTTTTAACTGCATATCCCTTGTTTTTCAGCGATTCTATGATGCTGTTTTTTCCAATAAGATGGGCGACCCCCACGGCTATGAAACACCGGCCTTTATCAATATGTTTTTCTATCAACGGAAGCCAGATCGAATTTCTTTCGTCAATTAAAATGCTTTCAACGCGGTTTTCGGCGATCTTTCTTTTTTGGCCGGTTGAACTTTTGCCTATAATGAGCGATAATTTTTGAACATCGCCCGAATTGTATGCCGATATAATATTCGTTTCGGCCGTTTTAATTTCGTCAAGGCTGGATATTATCTCTTCTAATTCTTCAATCTGAGCTTCCAGAGGGATTTTATTAAGTGAAGAGGTAGCCATTGTTTCAAGGCAATAGATTTTCATGGATTTTTCGAGAGCTCTGTCGTGAAGATGCTGATCCATTATAGAACATTCTTTGTCCCTGATTTCCGGCCGCGTTAATAGCGCAGCCATATACCACGGCAAATACCGGTTAAATCCGCCGTCAATGGAATTTTTGCGGCAGATTTCACAGAGTTTTCCCCATTTTTCTTCACCAAGCAGTTTTTTCATATCTGTATCTTTCGGCAGAAAATAATCAGTCTCATTTTTAGAAGTAAAAAGCGAATTTTTCGATTCCATTACGAATACTTCGCAGGACGACATATAAATATCAATGTCTTGATTGAAAGCGTATTTAGGATGATACATCGAATGGATGGTGCCGATTATATACGACGGCCTGCCCGCGCCTGCTCCGACCCGCGGAGATGATATCTCCCAACCGATAAGGCCGGTCGGTATAGCGACAATGTCGCTTTCGCATCGTAGCGCCGCCGGCATGATAAAAAAAAATGCGGACAATAAATAAACAATGAATATAAAATTATTTTTTTTCATTTTACCTTACCTGTTTAATCAAGTTTCATTAAGTTTTAATTAAAATAATTCTTGATTTATTATAATAATTTTAATATTATGATAACACAATATTATTAAAAATTAAAGAAAAAAATCAGGGAGCCGTTTTTATATGAAAAATATATTTTATTCTCTTATTGCCGTCTTATTAATTGCGCTATTGCAGAGCGGAAATCACGATTGCGCTGCCGCCGATTCCGGGGCTCTCCTAAAAGAGAACGAAGTTAAACTCATCGAATCCATTCAGAACGGTGAACACGATACAATTGAATCATTAATTAAAAATATACCCGACGTTAATTTCAAAATTCGCAAAGGCATCACTCCGCTAATGGCCGCCGCCGAATTCGGCGATTCTTACCCGGTGCGGCTTTTAATAAAGCGGGGCGCTGAAGTCAATGCGGTGAATAGTCTTGGAAAAACCGCGCTAATTTTAAGCACCAATTACGGCTTTGTGGATAATGCCCGCGAGCTTATTTCCGCCGGCGCGGACATCGATGCCAGAGACGATATTTATAAAATGAGCGCGTTTTTGTATTCGGTGAAATTCGGTTTTATCGAAATGGCTAAACTTTTAGTTGATAACAAAGCCGACATCCGCCTCCTGGACTGCTTTGGAAACAACGCTCTCGCGATCGCCGTCAGGCACAATAACGCCGAAATGGTCCGGTATTTGATCGGCCTTAAATTCGATCCGAACGGCCTTATGATCGAGAAGGAAGGCGAAACTATTCTGATGTACGCGGCCGGAAAAGGAATGTACGATATAGTGAAGCTGCTTATTGAAAGCGGCGCCGACGTGAACAAAAAAACGGTTTGCAATTTTTCCGCCCTGGTATATGCGGCTGTGTGCGGCGTTGAGAGCGTCGAAGACCTGATCGTCGAAAAAAGTTCCGGTGTTGACGGCGAGCAGGGAACTTACGCTCTCGGTATAGCAGTTTTATCTGAAAATAACTCCATGATCGAAAAACTGATCAAAAAAGGCGCCGATCCGGATAAAGCGTACAAAACTGTGCAAAGCGAATCGTTTTACGATGCCGATCCCGTTAACGGTCTCGTGGAAAGAATCATTAACAACGGTGTGGCGGCCGGGAGGGATTATACGCCTCTGATGATAGCCTGCGTGACGGGTAATCTGAGGGCCGTCAAAAAACTGGTCGAATACGGCGCCGGGATCGACCGAGTCGAAGAGGGCTGCCATACGCCGCTGATGGCGGCGCTCAATTTCGAAAATTTCGATATTGCACGATTTCTTATAGAGCATGGCGCGGACGTGAACGCGAAGAATGCGCGCGGCGAGACTCCTCTTACGCTTGCGGCTTACCTGAGGGATTACGATACGGTAAAAATTCTCCTCGAACGCGGCGCGAAGTTCGAAGACGCGGCCGGCCGTGATCCGAACGCCGCGCTGATAGCGCTTAATTCCGGCGATGAAAAACTGTTCAAGCTGTTTGCCGACAGGGGCGCTGACGCCTTGCAATTACTTGATTCGGCCAGGGGACGCTTTGATTCGCCGATGCAGAAGGCGATAGACTCGCAAAATACGCCTTTGCTGAAATTGATTTTGCGTTCGGGCGCCAATGCGAACGAGCGTTTAGAATTCGGGCCGACACCTTTATCGCTTGCCGCCAGAGGCGGAAACTATGAAGCCGCAAAGGTTCTGATAGACGGCGGCGCGAACGTGGATAACGCGGCAAGTTCTTATGAAGGCGGGGCGGCGCTAGATATCGCGGCGCAGTCAGGTTCTGACGAAATCGTGAAATTACTTATGGAACGAGGCCATCCGTTCGACAGCGCGAAGCTCGAACGCCTCGCCGGCGAACCGAACGACCGCCAATCCAACCTGGCTGATTCGCTCGGGCTCGAACCGCGAAGATATTATTCGAGCAAACCATGGAACATCAAGGGGTTTCCGTCAAAGATAAGAAAGATCATCAACGACGATTACGGATATAAAAATAAAATTGAAAGAGGCGAAATAGTCCGCGAAACTCTCCCTGTCGCTATTTCAGAAAATATCGATATAACCGGCCCGTTACAGATGACGGCGCTGCAATATTTTGCCTCGAGGATCGAGATAGCCCCCCCGAATAACAGCATTATAAAGCTTCTGATAGAAAACAAGGCGGACCTTTATATCGGCGGCAAAGAAAAAAGTCCGTTTATTTCGATTATAGAAAGAGGCAACCGCGAGATTTACGATTATTTGATTGAAAAAGGGTACGAGATTAAAATAGGCGAAGAAGAGCTTTCGTTAATGATTGTAAATCAAGCCTCGCACGTGACCGACGATTTCGAAAGACTGAAAATATTGCTCGATATTGCGAGAAGAAAAAAATACTCGCTGGCTGGCAGCGATGAAATTTGGAAAGCCATTATTTTTTCTCACGGCCCGCAGACAATAAAGTATATTTTTGAAAACAAGCTGTTCGGAATTGAAAAAGCGGGGACTTACGCTGTCGATCTGGTTTGCTCAACCGTTGAAAATACCGGATGGCCCGGTTCGCTGAGCGACCGCCTCACCAACGCGCTCTATATCGCGAAACTTACCGGCGAACCATGCAAATCAATCGTTAATTCGATCGAAAAAAGCGCTAAACTATCTTCTATGACCGCCGAGATAACGCTTGCCGCCGCCAGGGCTAAAAACGTCGAATGCGTCAGGTATTTTTCAAAACGAATTAAAACCGAAAACAACTACGTATTTGATAATATAATCCAGTCGTTGATATACGACAGATATGAAACTACTCCCGAAGCGGAGAATTTGAAAGCCGCGCTGGAATTGATTGAAAACCCTGATTTTAAATTCGACTCCGAAAGAAATAAAAGAAATATACAAAAACTTATTGCTGAAATGATTAAATTAAAACTGAACGAAGAAGTTAAATCATTCATGGCTAAAAACGGTTTTGAAGATACGCAACTGAATCAGGCAATGATCCTTGCATCGGTTTCATCGGACAATTTTTCGATGAACCGTTTTTTGATGATTAATCTGCCGCTGAGCCAGAAAATCATGCTGACCGAATTATTGCTGAATAATAAAAATCGGGAAGATACTTCCGAAGAGCGGCGGCGCAAAGATGAAGACGATCCCGCTCACAGGACTTTTTTACGCGTATACGAATCCATACGGCCGGGCGCTTTCGCCGAATTTAAAAAAGCGTTGGAAGCGGCTGGCGCGGAAAAATTCGATCCCGGTTCATACAGGTCTTTTTTTCAGAAAGCTCTCGAATGCCGTAACGATGAGATCGCGAAATATCTTATAGATAACACAGCCGATTTCTACGACAGATATTTTGTCGAAAGCTCCGTTTCGGCCGAAAGGTTCGACCTGGCGGATCTCGCCATGGCTAAAGGCGCCGCCATAGCTGATCCCGAGTACAGTTATTTTTTCGCTATCAGGGACAATAAAATTTCGATCATAGATTATTTGCTAAAAAACAAAATAGATCCAAACTGCTCTTACTCGAATGAAGGTCCTATAGTCGCTGTCGCGCTTAAGTGGAACCGGCCTGAAATATTCATAAAACTTGTCGAAGGCGGCGCGGATCTCGTTAAGGGCCGTTTCAAAAAGGGGGCCGGGGATTTTTTCGGATTGAGCGGCAGGTTCAGTTTCAGCGGAATGGATACGTGGGTAAAGCCTCCGAACGATTCCACGCTTTTAAATTATGCGATAGCCGGAGGCATGAGGCGCGAGGCGCTTTTTCTCTCATCCAGAGAGCCTGGAATAAATATCGTCGATCCGCTGTCCGGAAAATGCGCGCTGGAGCTGGCTATAGAAAGAAATTACACCGGCATCGCTCTGGCGATATTGAAACGCGCAGATATCGACCTTAAATCGGCCAACGTCAAAACCGCTCTCACAAAGGCAGTTGAAACCGGCAACGCCGCCGTGATAAGAAGGTTCTCGGAAATTGGCGTTACGGCGTGCGACGATTTCGACGCGAAGACCCTGAAAAGACTTATCAGCGAAAAAAAAGAATATATTTACGCGATAACGGGCGCAATGACGGCTAAAAATACTGCCGCTTCTAAAATTTTAAAATCACTTCTGACGGCGGGCGCGTCCACGTCCGAAATTTTGATTTGTTCGGTTAAAATGAATAATATCGCGCTTACGAAATCTTATCTGACTTCGGCGGGCAGTGCCGGAGCGACGGGAGAAACGGGGCGGATCGCGCTGATATCAGCCGTGGAAGACGGAAATCTCGAAGCGGTCAGACTGCTTTTAGAAAATGGCGCCGATGCGAACTCCGTCGATTTTTTCAAAACCCCTCTTGCAGTTGCGGCGGTTAAATCCGGGCGTATCGACATCCCAAAAGCGCTCGAGAAAGCCGGCGCGGACCTCGGGGCGGCTTCTCCATTCGGCATAGACCCTCTTTATGCCTCGCTGGCCGGCGGTGACGACGTAATTTTGAATTATCTGATGTCTCAAAAAGTAAAAACGGAAAAGGCATTAATAAAATCAATACAAAACCTTAAATCGGGTTTCGTTGCAAAACTTTTAGGAAAAGGCGCCGTTCCGAACGCATGCGATAACAGGGGCGTTAACGCGCTTTTACTGGCTCGCGAAACTCTCCAGTACGATCTCGAGGATATGCTTGTAAAATATGGCGCGGACGCGAACTTCGAGCCTGAAAACATAGCCGCTATAAAAATTTTTAATATAATAGCGAGTGATGATAACGGAAAAACGGCATTGAATTTAATTGCAAAGGTCAAAAATCTCGAAGAAAAAAATGACGCAGGCGAAACTTTGCTGGTAGCTTCTTTGAAAAAATGGAACATGAATGAGCTTTCATTGGCTCTTGTGCAGGCAGGCGCGGATTTATCCGCGGTCGATTCGTCTAATACCACTGCTTTAATGTATATAATGCAAAAAAATATTAAAGATTTCGGTTACGAACGCTATGTCACTAAATTAAAAAATGCCGGCCACGTCAATAATGAAGGTAAAAATATACTGTTTTTCTATGAAGGCGAAAAAACTGAAGAAGTCGAACTTCTTTTAAAATGCGGTGCGAATATCGATCAGAAGGATAATTCCGGCATGACGCCGCTGCTTAATTTTATAAGCGGCCGCAGGATCTTTTTAGCGGATTGGCTTATAAGAAGAGGCGCGGACGTGCGCGTCAAAAACCGCTCAGGCGAGAATGCCATGATGCTTATGTCTCAAAAATGCGCCGGGATGATCTACGAACAGAAAAAATTAAGCGAAGAGATGATCGACGGGTTTATCGCCAGGATGAAAAACATGATCGACGACCGGGACCGAAACGGCGAAACCGCGCTTATGATGGCCGCCAGATACTCGCTTCCATATTTCGTGAAAGCGTTTATAAAAGCCGGCGCGGATGTCAACGCCAGAGATTCGGCCGGAAACTGCGCGCTCATAAAAGCCTGCGACCGGGAATCTGCCGCGGCGCTTATCGAAGCCGGCGCGGGCCCTGTTACGGGGCCGAAAGGTTTTGATGATATGGCGGCTTTGCTGAGGCTGTTATCAGATAAACACGGCGAAAAGAATTTCGGCGCCCTGAGATTGATTCTTGACAGGGAAATAAGCCGGGCAGGCGAAGTCGATGAAAAAACGGCGGCCGATTTTTTAAAAGCGAATCATTCCAACGGCTTGAAATCGCTTATTTATTTAGCTTCGAAAAAAAACCTGCGTCAAGATAGATTTTTTGAAATGCTTTTCGAGAAGTTTAACATCGATGAAAAAATTCTATATAAATCAATACTTGAAGCAGGAAGCGGCGAACAGCTAAAATGCTTTTCCGACACGCGAAAGAACGTTAAATTATCCGAAGACGGCTGGAACGAGATAATGACATTGTTAAAAGCCGGAAATAAAGATATTTTGAAAACATTTTTGGATGTGCACAAAAAGTTCGATAATAAAATTTTATCCAACGCCGTCAGAACGTCGTTTTATAATAAAATGCCTGAAGCCGCCAGGGAGTTTATAACGAGAATTGAAGCCATTGAAGCCATTGAAGCCAATTTAGCCGATGAATTCTGCCGCGAATTTATTCAATTTGAAGATACGCAGGGAATTTCGCTGGTTTTTAAACGCAGTTCCGTTCCCGAAACGGAATCTGACTTTAAACTTAAAATTTTTATGCAATCCCTTGAAAAAAAACGGCCTGATTTGATTAAATTTCTTATTGACAAAGGATTTAACATAAATAAAATTTATGATCTGGGGTTTAATGCTCTTCACTTTGCCGCGATGAGCGATAAAACGGAGCTGGCCGAAACCGCTCTCCAAAAAGGCGCGAATATCGCGCTGACCGATGAAACCGGAGAAACTGCGCTGGAAATAGCCAGGAAGTTCAAATCTCGCGGCGTCGAAAAAATTATCGAAACGTTCAATGGCGCTAAAAATGAACCCGTTAAAGATATTTACCGCCTCATGGGGATGCTCGCGGCTGGAGAAAGCGACGAAGTGTTGATTGAGGCGATAAATGGCGGTTTTAATGTGAACGAATGCACGATGTCGGGGAAAGTCCTGCTGCAAAGGGCCGTCGAGTTGAAGCGCGCAGGCGTCGTCAAAGCGCTTTTGCGCGCGGGCGCGTATCCACTCGCAAGGTTGCACGACGAAAACACGACGCTTGGGAAAACCCTGGCCTCAGGTGACGAAGCGACACTTGTCGCTTTAGCCAGGAATATTGGCGGGGTGAATTCCAGGGTTTGGGATGGAGAAACCATGCTTTCGTTAGCCGTAAAAGGCGATTATCACGAAGCGGCTCTTCTGCTGCTGAAGATGAAGGCCGATCCGGCTGTCACGAATTCATCTGGACAGACCTCGCTCGATATTGCTCGCAACGCAGGCAAAGCTGAAATGCTTTACTATATGGAAGACACCGATATCGTTAACATTTTAAACAGTATCGATGAGATCGTTAAAAAATTCGAGCGTCGCAAAAATTCTGAATCCAACGAAGTCGAATTCACGCGTATTGGCGGCAAAACCGCCTTGATGGATGCCATCTTAAAAAATCAGCCGTTGAGAATAAAATATCTTCTGGTCAAAGGGGCTGATGTCGAGGCCGTTGACGGCGACGGATGGACGATCTTTGAATACGCCGGCAAGTGCAATAATCAAAAAATAATGCAATTAATAAGACTTTACCGCATTATTAAACCCGGCGCATATCAATCGCTCGAGCGCGGCGAAGGATATCTGGCCGTCAAAACTACTTCGACCGATTACTTATTTTATATGTCTGAAACTGATAAAGAAAGTTTGAATCTCGAATTAATAAGCGCATTCCATCAGCCTATCGGACCAGCCGGTAATATGCATGAACGGATAAAAGCGGCTCTCGATAAAGGCGCAGACGCAAATTTCTCGGTTCCGCCCGACTGGGCTACTCCGCTGATAAAGGCTGTCCAGATGCGTGAAACCGGCATCGCAAAAATGCTCATCGATAAAGGCGCGAATATCAATGCTGTAGATAAAAATTCGCGCAACGCGTTTTTGCTGGCATGCGAATCCCAGAATATCGATATTATAAAACTGTTCATCGATAAGGGATTTGACCTTAATAGCGCCAACGGGCGTAACGGTTTCGTTCGGGCGGCATTTTTGGGAAATATCGATATCATCAAATTTCTTATCGAAAAAGGCGCAGATGTCAACGCAAAAAACAGCCATGGATTTACCGCCCTGATAATGGCGGTAAAGGCATCCAAAGCAGGCGTAGTTAAATTTTTGACCGAAAAAGGCGCGGATATTTCAATAAAAGACCCGTCTGGAAAAACAGCGGCCGATTATGCCGCGAGCTCAGGCAACAAAACGCTTATCGATTTGCTGAAAAAATAAAATTAATCGTCGGGCGCGGGATTATCGATAATCTTAAATGCATTGAACCACCCGGGGTTATAATTGAGAATTGATTGTCAATAGTTTTGCATGTAATCTGAGAATTGATGGATTTGATTTTAAACCTGCGATGTGTTATAATAATTATATCTTTTTTATTTAGTTTATTGTCTTGCGGTAATAAATGTTTTTTAATCAACATCAATATTCTGCATTTTACTCGCATTTCTTAAAAAAATAAATATCGGAGGCGAAAAATGAAAAAATCAACCTGCGCTTTTCTTGTGTCGCTTTTTATCCTGATCCTCGCATCGACGGCCGCGTTCGCCGGCGGAATCGCTTTTCCCGAAAATTTCCGGTGGGGCGCCGCTACCTCTTCCTACCAGGTCGAAGGCGGCATCTACAACAACGACTGGGCCGAATTCGAAAAAAAGCCGGGCGTCATCGCTAACGGGGACAAATGCGGCGAGGCGTGCGACCACTATAACCGCTACGCCGAAGATATTAAACTCGCAAAAACCCTCAATCTGAAAATCTTCAGATTGTCCATAGAATGGTCGAGGATCGAGCCTGAAGAAGGCCGTTTCGACGCAAACGAACTCAACCATTACAGGGCAGTGCTCGACGAAGTTAAAAAGAACGGCATGACGCCGTTCGTAACGATATTCCACTTCTGCCTTCCTAAATGGCTCGCCGATAAAGGCGGGTTCACCAATCCTCAATCGCATATCTATTTTGAAAGATACAGCGCCTATCTCGCTAAAAATCTCGGTGATCAGATCGATTTCTGGACCACTCAGAACGAGACCATGGTCTACCTTACATCCGGATATCTTCTCGGTATATGGGCGCCGGGACATAAAAATCCCGTGCTTTTCTGGCGGGCGCTTGCCAACCTGATAAGATCGCACGCTAAGGCTTATAACGCTATAAAGCAGAACGACGAATCGGATTCCGACGGAGACGGCGTCGCAGCCGCCGTGGGCATCGTTATGAATTATGGAATATTCGATCCTTACGACCCGAAGTCGAAGATCAACTGCATTATGGCCGATAAACTGAATTATTTCGGCAATCATCTGCTTCTCGACTCGCTTATGGGAAAAAAGACCAGGATAAAAGAACTCCAGCCCGAAAGCGGCCAGCGCATATTGTTGCTGCCGGAATATAAGAACACCCTCGATTTCATAGGCGTCAATTATTACACGCGCTTTTTCGTGCGCCCTTCGATAACTAAGCCCATAGCCGGTATGGAAATGCTGACCAAAGGCCGTGCCGCTGAAGTTTCCGGTGAATTGGGCGAAACCAACGAAATGGGCTGGCTCATCTATCCCGAAGGCATATACCGCGCCGTGAAGGCGATTGGAAGATACGGCGTTCCGATATATATTACCGAAAACGGCATACCCGACAAAACTTCCAAAAAAAGAGCGAAATTCATCGCCGATCATCTTGTGTGGCTGAAAAAAGCTATAGACGAAGGCGTTAATGTCAAGGGCTACATACACTGGGCACTCACCGATAATTTCGAATGGGCGGAAGGCTTCTGGCCGCGCTTCGGCCTCTACGACGTCGATTACGCGACTAAAAAACGCTCCCTGAACGAGGGCGGAGCTTTTTACTCGGAAGTCGCACGCAATAACGGACTCACCGAACCGATGTTAAAATCGGTCGGGTCGGGCGATGCGGACGTCGAAGATATTAAAAAACGTGACAGGCTGCATTAAGCTGTCAGCAAGAGAATTTTACGTCTATTTATTTTTTTCTATTATATTTTCGAGTAACTAATTTAGAATTGTCCAGCGATTTAAGGTCTTAGTCCATTTCCGTCCCGAGTTTTTGGTTAAAACTAAAAAGCAAAAACCAGGACTCATTACTTAATATCATTCCAAACTATTTCAAATTATTTCAACACCATTCCCACGCTATAATTTACATTAATTCAATATCAACCATTTTAAAATAGTTGATAGATATGTGTATTGTAAATAATAAAAAATTTAATGCTACTATATATTGACAAGCGGAAAATAATTTGTTAAAATTGACAGTAGTATATAGTTGCATCAATTCACAAAATTTTAATATTTAATTAATCGTAAAAGTAATTAAAAATATGCAGGAGGAATATAAATGAAATTTTTCGAGCCTCATGAATCGTTAAAAAATTTTTGCGAAACCTCTCGCAAATACTTCTTTGAAGGCTATCAGGTTATCGCTAACGAAGTAAACGAATGGTTCGGCCTTTCTAAATTAAGCCCGCGGGATACGATCCTCGAATTCGGCGGCGGCGAGGGATTTATAAGCATTTTTTTGTCAAAACTCACTCCGGCTAAATTCATTTATCTTGATAAGAATCCTTATATGGCGGAGCTCGCGCGTAAAAACTTCGAAGAAGCGGGAATAATCGACAGAGTAAAAATCGTGGTAAGCGAAGTGGAAAAAGCGGAATTCGAAAAAAATTCGATGGATTTTATAATCGCGCGCGGCACTATACAATTCACCGACTATAAAAAAACGCTTTCAAACGCCGTCGAGTGGCTCAAACCCGGAAAGGTCGCATTCGTCGGATGCGGATTCGGGCTGAATATTAGCGACGAATATCGCGCAAAAGTCGATGAATTTATTAAAAAAGCAGAGGCTAAAGAAGTCAATACCGAGCCGGACAAATTTGAAGAGCTTATAATCGAAGGCTACAGACACTTAATGGACAACTATTTCGACGACCGTCTCGAATACGTAAAAGCCCTTAATATGAAAGGATTCATCTTCGAGATCAAAAAAAGGTTGATTTAAATGGAAAAAACATATTCATTCAAACCGATCGGTCATATTAAAAGACCGGGCGCAGAGTTAGAGGCCGACTGGAGCGATTTAACGAGCGAGTCGGTGATATCCATCGATGCGCTTTATTCAGAAGCTCTTTGCGGCCTCGAAGAATTTTCGCATATTCTGGTATGCTTTGTTTTCGACCGCCGCGAAGGCGTAGCGCTTAAAATAAGGCCGGAGGAGCGCGAAGAGATGCCGGAAGTAGGCGTTTTCTGCACTAATTCTTTCATGCGCCCCGCCCCGCTCGGTATAACGGTAGTTAAAATAATTAAAATCGACGGAACCGAAATTACGGTAAAAGGCCTCGACGCGCTTGACGGCACGCCGGTAATAGACATCAAGCCCTACTGCGGATTCGATTACGAAGTAAAAGATTATAAAATTCCGGCATGGCTTAAAAAGCTCTGGGACGAATAAACAATTATCAAAAAAAGAGGCGGTATTTATGATAAATTATTTTAAATTGGCCATAGTAAGCTATATCCAAATATTTTCAAACTTAAAACAAATAACTAATTTGAAGCAAAATTCAAGTTCAAATCCAGGATCGAACCTATTATTAAATTCAACTCAAAGATTCGAAATTAAAATTCCGGCGATAATTGCGTTGACGGCGATTATCCTTTTATGCGCGGCGGCGCCGGCGGCGTTAAATTACGGCGCGCAGGCACAGGCGCAGACTGTCGAAAATATCAGCTTTACCAAACTTCGTCCGCAGGGGATGGAGCCGCCCGCGGCCTTTTCAAAGCCGCCTGAAAATATAGCCGTTTTATATCCACAGTCGATGAGTTTAATTTATTTATTCGGCGTTCAGAATAAAGTAACGGCGATGCCGCTTTTAAAATTAAAAATATCGCTGCATGACGGAGGATTTTATTCACAGGCCGACCCGGAAATTCTGACTAAAACCGATATCGGCTATCCCGCCAAACCCAATGTAGAGGCTATAACCGGACTCAATCCCGGCCTTTTAGTATCGCCCACCTTTCAAATTAAAGCCGACGATTTTTTCGCCAAATTGAAAATACCCATATTCAGGGTGCATGGCACATTCTCCGATTACAAACAATGGCTCGAAGCCGTCGAAAAGTTCGGCGTGATATTCGATCAAAAAGCTAAAGCGTCGCAATATTGTGATTATTTTAATAAAACCATCGCGATGACCACATTCAACGCCCCTGACGACGCGGGTGATAACGACGGCAAAACGGCGTTACGCAAAAAAGCCGCGCACATTACCTTAAGCGGCAACAACTACATAATCGCCGGCGAAAAATCTAAATTTATAAAATGGTTTTTAAAAAATGCGGGCTGCGAAGTATTAGATTATCCCGAAAACACTGCCGGCGAAATACCATTAGCCATAGAAGATTTCGTTAAATTCGACCCGGAATATATCTTTATAGATAAAACCACTCACGCGGGCGGATATCAAAAAACCGATCTACCGGAAGAATTCTGGAAAAAAACTAAAGCATATAAAGAAAATAAAATATACTTCGTGCCCTCCGACGATAAAACCTGCTTTTTGACCAACCAATTTTTCGTGCTGTGCGCGCCGCTCGGAATGTTATGGACGGCTAAAACGCTATATCCGGAAAAATTCAAATCGCTCGACCTGGAAAAAGAAACGAGAGAATTTTATTCGAAATTTTTAAATATAAACTATGACGCTATGATCAAAGCAGATATATCTATCAAAAAAGATGAGTCTATCAAAAAGAATAACTCGGTTAAAGCCGAATAACATTATGGATATAAATTGCGTAAAAGATTCTAAAACGATAGTAAAATATAAAATGAAAATTATCATATTTTCATTTATCTTTCTATGCGCCGCGATTATAATATCTTTTTTTACCGGCAGCTTCGGCATAACCTTTAAAAAAACCATGCTGTGGCTTGCCGGCATGGGCGATATGAGCTCCGGTGAAAAATTCATTTTATTGGAAGTCCGCCTGCCGCGGATAATAATGGCGGTAATAACCGGCGCGGCGCTTGCAGGCTCAGGCGTTTCGATGCAGGCCGTCTTTAAAAACCCTCTTGTCAGCCCTTTCATATTGGGGATTTCATCGGGGGCGAGCCTCGGCGCGGCGCTGGCTATCGTTTATTTTAATTCATCGGCGTTAATGATAGAAGCGCTCTCCTTCACATTCGCTATAGGCGCCTTCATGGCGGCTTATTTTCTCAGCCGCTCGGGCGGCGGAACTACGCTGCTGCTTCTTTTCGGAATAGCCGTATCGTCGCTCTGCCAGTCGTTAATAGGGCTGATGCAATATTTCGCCGATACCGACCACCAGCTGCCTGCGCTTACTTTCTGGATGCTCGGCGGCCTCGACTCCATAAGTTTTTCTTCGCTGACATACGCTCTGCCGGTATGCGTTATAAGCCTCGCTATTTTATATACCCAGTCTTATAAAATGAATATATTGACTCTAAGCGACGCCGAGGCGGCCTCGCTTGGCGTAGATACCGCCAGAATAAAATTCGTAATAATATTTTTAAGCGCCTTAGTCACGGCCGCCTGCACTTCGAAAACCGGAGTGATAGGCTGGATCGGACTTACGATACCTCATATATCCAGAATAATTCTCGGACCGGACAACCGTTTTGTTTTCATATTCGCCGCCTCGGCGGGCGCGATATTTTTATTGGTTTCCGATTCGCTGATACGATTTATCAATATAGGCGAACTGCCCGTCGGAATTATAACATCGGCCATAGGCGCGCCTTTTTTTGCATTCATTCTGCTTAAATATAAAAACAGCGGGTGGAAATAATGAGCGATAAAACACAAACCGGCGCGGCGGCCGTTTCGATTAATAATATTTCATTCAAATACGATTCGTGCGATAACTGCCGGTGCTCGAATATAATAAACGATTTATCATTTGATTTAAACCCGGGAAGCTCCGTCGCGGTCCTCGGCGCGAACGGCGCGGGAAAATCCACTCTGCTTTTATTAATGGCCGGCTATTTAAAGCCGTCTTCCGGCAAAATATTTCTAAACGGCGAAGATATTTCACTTCTTTCAACCGCTGAAAGGTCCTCTTTAATAAGCTACTGCGCTCAAAATATAGAAGCGGCTTTTAATTTCAGCGCTTATGAAATAATAGCCTTAGGACGCGCGCCGCATCTGAATTACTTCGGCGCCCTCGGCGAAAAAGACCGCGTTATAATCGAAAAAGCCGCCGCCGCATTAGAAATCGAACCGCTTTTAGACCGCCCGTTCAATCTTTTAAGCGGCGGCGAAAGAAAGCGGGTGATGCTCGCCCGCGCTATGGCCCAGGACGCGCCGATCGCCATTTTCGACGAGCCCGAAGCCCACCTCGACATCCGCCATCAGATGCAGTTTTTTAATTATATAAACTCCGCCGTGTCTGAACATAAAAAATTATGCATTTTTTCGGTGCATAATCCCGAGCTTGCGGTTAAATATTCCAGCGAAGCGGTTATATTTTATGAAACCCGCGGCTGCGCTATATCAGGGGCCACCAATGAAATAGTAAACGAATCAAATCTTAAACGAATTTACGGAGTCGATTTCGAAAAAGCCGTAACCGCAGGCGGCCGAACGATATTAACTCCCGATTTATCAGCATTATCATAAATAAGATATAATCAGAAAGATTCTATTTACTTTTTTATAGATAAACATTTAGCCGGCGACAAAAATTTTATTGCCAGCCCACAATAACACTAATTAATTCACTAATTAATTTGACACACTAATTAATTTCATAATTAATTTCGTTTGACAAATAAATTATTATTGTGATATAATTATCCCGCTTGATATTTTTTGCCTGATTATAAATTCAAATTTTGGTTCTGGAAGGTTTTATGTGTAATCTTCACTTTTTAAGAGTCGCGGTATGCAAACATTGCGCCCTGGCTGCTACCGCAGCCAATTTTACCGAATCCGGCTCTAATATCGATATCTTTTCGAAAATAATCCATTACAATCTTTTTAATTACTGCATCACCGGCAAAAAAAACGACAGATAACGACCTGTTCTATAATTTTAATATATTCCTGTTATCCCTGATTTTCAAGGATAGTAGCGGGTATTATTAAGATAATATTAATGCTGAAAATTTTTAATGAAACGCTTTTATAAGATTTCATTTCAAGTTTTTATCGTGTTATATACTAAAATGTTCGTTATATTATATCGAATCATGTTATGTTATGTTATGTTTATAATTTTATAACATTAATTACATTAATTGTTTACAATATATCTTTTTATTATATAGTTTTAGATTTTTATAATTAATTATTAATCTGAATCTTTTATTCGTTAATTAAAAAGGAGTTATATATGCAAAAAATTAAATATATCTTTTTATCTTTTATTATGTTTTTTACAGCCGCACTCATAACGACCGGCGCGTTTATAGATTCCGCCTTCGCGCAGACGGCTCTTCTCACACTGGATGAAATAGTCGTATCCGACGATTTTATTTCCGATATACCCTCTAAAAACAGCATAGACAAAAAAATTATCGAGCAGGGCAAAAACATTAACGTGGCGGATATATTAAAACTCGGCGCTGAAGTCGATATAAAAAGAAATGCCGCCGCGGGCGACACCGGAGATATTATTTCGATTCGCGGCCTGTCGCGAAACCGCATTATGCTCAACGTAAACGGCCGCCCGCTCACCGCGGCGGGCATCGTAGGCGGTTATTACATAGACTGGAGCGGCATACCGCTCGACAATATAGAAAAAATAGAAGTTATAAAAGGCGGCAGTTCGGCGCTTTACGGCAACAACGCCATCGGCGGCGTCATTAATATAATAACTAAAAAACCAAAAAACGCAAAACCGCAGACCACGATATACGCTCAGGGCGCTAAAAACGACGCCGACGGCCTTAATTCAAATTTCAAAATCAGCCACGGCGCGAAAAAAAATAAACTCGGATATTTAATGTCGCTTGGCCGCCAGAAAAGCCCGGAATTTTTATGGAACAACGATTTCACCGGAAAAAACGGCGCTATATTCTTATATTATGATATGCCGCGCGGCGCAAAACTTTCATTCGGCGGCCAATATTCCGGCACCAGACGAGGTTTCATAAGAAATAACAGGCGCTCGACCGACCCGGCCGATCCTTTATTCGGAGTTAAAATCAACGACAATTACCCGCTGTCGCTCGGAGAAACCATCAGCGGAAGCGGCATCAACAATATAGCCAATATCGGCCCGGGCGCTTACTGGGATAAAGATAAATACCTCTACGATCTTAGTTACGAACAGCCGTTTAATAACGGTTACTTCGAAGTCAAATACTATAAAAACAAAGAAGACCGCAAAGAAAAAAATTACTCGACCGCCGACGGTCATATCGTTTTAGACCGTGTTGTTGAATCAGACAGAAGCCATGGCGGCTCCGCTCAATTAACGCTCATTGACGGCAATAACGAAACGGCCTTCGGAGTCGAAAGAAAGATAATCGCAAACGGCGACATCCGCGTCAATTTCGTCGATAACGCTTATAACGGAAAAGTTTATACCGGCACGCCTCCTAACAACGAAGGCCTGAACCTTAATTATTACATCCGCAATATTTCAAAAATAAGCGACCGGCTTTCAATAACTACCGGCCTGCGCCACTACGATTATATCCTTAATTCACTGACTCCATCGACTAAAGAATTAAGCGGCTCCGGCCTCGTGCCTAAGTTCAGCGCGCAATACGACCTGTTAAAAGGCCAGAGCATTTCAGTTTCGGCTTATCACGCCGAACGCACTCCCGGCCTGCCCGAAATATACTGGGCGCAAAACGCCGTGGCGGTCGTCGGAGCGGCAAGAATGCCCGTAGCCCTGCCTGAATTAAAAACCGAACGCAATAAGGCCGTGGAATTTTCATACCGGAAAAAATTCAATAAAACCGACGATATACGCGCTGGCGCGTATTTTTATAAAATAAGCGATTATATAATGTCTCGCTTCGAAACCAACTGGAGCGGAATTTACAATATAGACAGCGTGGATATTAAAGGCTTTTCCATCGAGGCAAATAAAGCTTTAGACACGGTTTCAAGCGTAAATATTAACGCAAGCTGGCAGACAAGCTCGAAATCCGGCGATTTATTCGACACGCAAAACCTCCTCAACGGCCTGGACTCGATGACGAAATTCAAGCTGAATTTAAGTTACGAACGCACCCTGAAAAATTTTAACAATTCAATAATCAACGCCGGCGCGCGCTATGTTGGAAAGCAGGAACAGATATATACTTTCGGACGCAATGTTAACAGCCTCGTTTCGCTCGATTCATTCACGCTCTTTGACGCTGGAATAAAAATACCGATCAGAAAAGACTATCAGGCCGAAATATTTATCGATAACATTTTCAATAAAAAATATGAGGAAAAATTCGGATATCCTCTTATGGGAAGGACCGTCGGCGCCTCTATGAAAATGAATTTCTAAAAGGAGAATAAATGATTACTAATAATTTCATAAATAAAAAGCTTATACAAATAACGGCGGTGGTTTCATTCGCCGCATTGCTGATAACGGTTTTAATCATAACAATGCCCCGGGCGGAAGTGTCGCACCCGTCAGCGTCAGCGACAGCGACAGCGACAGCGGCAACCGAAGTCGAAACCAAAGCCAAAGCCGAAGCCGCTGATAAAAAGGCGGCGGCGTCCTTACCAGGCGCCGGAGCGGGCGCAGGCATTAAAATAATCGATATGGCATCGCGCGAAGTAATTATAGATAAAATTCCCGAAAAAATACTCGCCGTCAATTCGGCTTCGCGTTTTATAACCTATCTCGGCGCCGCCGATAAGCTCTGCGGCATTGAAAATATCGATAAAAATTTCATAAACACCCGCGCTTATACTATAGCGCGGCGCCCCGAATTTGAAAAACTCGAAGTTATAGGCGAAGGCGGTTATAACAAGCCGCTCAACCTCGAAAAGATTATATCGCTCAAACCCGAACTTATTTTCGAAGCATTCTGTGACGGAGAGGCTGCCGATCTTTTACAAAAGCAGTGCGGAGTAAAAGTTATCTCGCTTAGCTACGGCGAAAAAAGCTGGTTCGACGAAAAAATATTTTTCACGGCCTTAAATACCTCGGCTGGCGCGCTCGGATGTGAAACGCGCGCGGCCGAATTGATAAATTTCGTAGGATCGCTCAACGGCGATCTGGCTAAACGCGCCGCGACGGGGCCGGGCGCTAAAAACCCGGGAGCGGCGCCCCGCTGTTATATCGGCGCGGTGGCTTTTCGCGGCCGGCAGGGTATTACCAGCACCGACTCGATGTACGCGCCTTTTATAAAAGCCGGAGCGGCAAATGTGGTTTCGGAATCATCGCCTGCTAACAGCCATATCTTTTTAGACATCGAAAAACTTCTCGTTTACGATCCCGAATTTATTTTTATCGACGCCGCCGGGCTCGCGACGATAAACGAAGACTATATTAAAAACAAACAATTTTACGCAAGGCTCGCCGCCGTTAAAAATAAAAAAGTGTTTTTATGCCTGCCGTCGGTATTCTATCACTTGAATATAGAAACTCTTTATATAAACTCTTACTTTATAGGCAAAATTATCAATCCGGCGGCCTTCGAAGATATAGACCCAGCCGCAAAAGCCGATGAAATTTTCGAAAAATTCTGCGGCCGCAAATGCTATGAAACGCTAAACAAAGAATACGGCGCATTTTCAAGACTCGAATTCGGCGAAAATACGATCGAGATCATAAAACTATAAAGGCTGAGAAAACGCGCCTAAAGAAAGCGGGGTAATTAAAATATCGAATCACGATAAATCCATAGCGAAAAAATACTTTAAAATTAAAAAACGAAAATTAATAACCGGCGTCATTATTCTGTTAATACTCGCCGGCGCAGCCCTGCTATCGTTAGTAAGCGGCTCTTTTGAATGCGGCCCCGGCGATATATTTCGCGCGCTGGTTTCAGGCGACGATAAAAGCGGCGCCGGTTATGTATTATGGAATTTAAGGCTCCCCAGAACGCTTATAGCCATATTTTGCGGCGCGGCGCTCGGCGCGGCCGGAGCGGTAACGCAAAACGTATTAAAAAACCCTTTAGCCACTCCTTTTACTATCGGCATATCGCAGGGCGCTGCATTCGGCGCGGCTTTCGCCATTATATTTTTAAAAAATCATAACGCGAACGCCGTAAAAGGCATCGCCTCTTATGCGCCGATTTATTCGGTAGCGTTCTGCGCCTTTATCGGCTCTCTCATTTCTACCGGATTCATACTTCTGCTTTCGGGCGTTAAAAACGTGGGGCCGCTCGGTTTAATACTCGCGGGCGTCGCCCTCAATTCTTTATTCGGCGCGCTTACTATGCTGATGCAGTATTTCGCCTCCAACACTCAGTTGACGGCCGCGCTTTTCTGGACTTTCGGCGACACAGGCCGCGCCGGCTACCGCGAATTATGGATTATAATGACGGTTTTTGCCGTCAGCTTTATTTATTTCATAATTAACGGCTGGAACTATAACGCCCTTGAGTGGGGAGACGAAACGGCGGCCGGATTGGGCGTGCGCGTCAAACGCCTAAGAATGCGCACGATGTTATTAGCTTCGCTTTTATCGGCTGTAGTAACCGCTTTCATCGGCGTCATCGGTTTTATAGGATTAATAGCGCCTCACACAGTCCGGCTTTTCACGGCTGGCGATTACCGTTATATTACCGTTTATTCAGCGTTATTCGGCGCGCTCATTCTTTTATTATCCGATTTAATAGCGCGCTCGATCCTTTCGCCACAGGTACTTCCGGTCGGAATAATAACTTCTTTCGCTGGCGCGCCGCTGTTTTTATATCTATTAATCAAAGGCAACAGGGGGATTTAATATGCTCACATTCGAAGGCTTGTACTTTAAATACTCTAAAAACGCGCCGGAAGATATCCTGAAAAACATATCCTTCAGCGCCTCCAACTCTGAAATATGCGCTATCATGGGCCCTAACGGCAGCGGCAAATCCACTCTGTTAAAGTGCGCCGCCGGCGTGATCAAACCATGCCGCGGCGCATTGCGTTACCACGGCGAATGCCTTATTTCAAACTATAAAACCGACCGGGCGCATCTGATCGCCTATATGCCGCAAGCGCAAACGCCGCCGGCATGCACGGTTTTTGACGCCGTGCTTCTCGGGCGCAAACCGCATATCAGCTATAGCGTTTCTAAAAAAGATATTAAAAAGGTTGAAGAAATAATTCACACGACGGGAATCACTGACATCGCGATGAAGCGCTGTGACGAGCTTTCGGGCGGCGAGCTTCAAAAAACCGTTTTCGCGCGCGCGCTCGCGCAGGAACCGCAAATACTTCTGCTCGATGAGCCGACCAATCATTTAGATTTTAAAAACCAGACCGAGATTATGAAACTGATCAAAGGCCTTACTAAAGAATTAAAATTAATAACCATAGCCGTTATCCACGATATAAACCTCGCCATAAAATTCAGCGATAGTTTCGTTTTGATAAAAGACGGACAAATATTTGCTAATTCCTGCATTTCAGCCATCACAAAGGAAAATATAGATACTCTCTACTCGGTCGATTCAAAAATATATGAAATCGACGGAGGTAAAATAGTTATGATTAACTGATACGGATAGAGAAAATCCTGAAATTATCCTTGAAATATAAGATGAAATATGGAATGAGATTAGGATAGGATAGGATAGGATAGGATAGGGCAAGACAAGACAAGACAAGACAAGACAAGATGAGACAAGATGAGATGAGATGAGATGAGATGAGATGAGATGAGATGAGCGCCCGGTTAAAAATTTAAAACCAATTACTTCTTCGCGCATTTTTCACAAATACCGAAAAAATCCATCCTGTGATGGGTTATTTTGAATTTTTTATCTTTAAGCGCGTCTTTATAAATATCGGATACGCGCGGCAAAAAAATATCGTCTACCGCGCCGCATTTTTCACATATCAAATGATGATGCGACTCGATCCGCGCGTCAAACCTGTCGCAATTTCCATCAAACGATACTTTATGAATAAGTCCCTGCTCTAAAAGTATATTCAAATTTCGATATACCGTTCCGAGGCTCAAAGAAGGAATCTCCTCCTTTAATGAATTATAAATCCATATAGCAGTCGGATGATTTTGCATATCTTTGATTAAATCATAAATTTTCTGCCGCTGCCTGCTTTTTCTATACACGACATCATTAACACTCATACTCAACGCTCCAATTCAGGCCGATTAATCCAGGCTGTCTGCCGTTCGCCGCGCGTTAAGCGCTGCGCTTTGCGCACCATTCACAAAATATTTAATAATCATTACTGTTATCAATTTAATAATATCATTTTTATTTTTACTTGTCAACGATAAATATTGACTTTGATATTGCTTTATTTACATTTTATGCCTTCCAGCAAGTTTTTGATTCTATCGATATTTTTAACATATTCATATTCCAATTCGAATCTGAATTCGACCATAAATTATCGCCTTCCTTTTTTAGTTCATCTTCAATTATTTGAATTAGTTTAGCTTTTACGTCTGTTGCATCTTGTAAAACTAAAGAAATTCTTTCGCCTAAAATTCTTATTCCGATTTTTTCAGTGTCTCCTTTAACTTTAATAATCAAATCAGTTATTTGAAGCGCGCGGGCGTTTGAAACACATAGATTTTTGATTGTTTGGTAAAAGTATATAATACAAGAGACTTTAGTGCGCGATTGCAAATAACGCCGACGAACGTGAAAGCCCTTGTTAGGCGTTGATCGGTTAGCTTTTTAAAATTAATAATTTTTGGAATAAAACCTTTTTTTATTAGTGTGTTTTATTAATTTCGTCATAAGATGAGATGATGTTATTTACTCAGACTGGAAATGTGTTTTGTAAAATATTGTCCAATTTTTTTAACTTCGCCCATAACCAACCCGATTTTTTCTTCGTCTAAAAACCAATTATCTCTTCTCACATCACGTTCATCGAAAATCGGACAAACAATATATGAGTCCACTCCAAAAAGTCTAAAAAAAGGTCCGAAAACTATTGACAAATATCAATTATTATATTATAATATACTCATATAATAGATGAGAGTGTGATGTCAATGTTTAGAGAAAATAACGAGCATATACAGGGAGATCTATTCGGTTTTGAAATGAGTTTTGACGAACAAAAATCTAAAAATTTTAAA
>DIVV01000121.1 GCA_002423385.1 bacterium UBP16_UBA6123 | reverse complement strand
GTTGGTCTAATCGGGTTAAATAACTCCGAAAAATAAAATTAATCAAGTACTTTCCTTTCCTCTTTTTTTTATCTTGCCTTTGTGTTCGTTCCTGCTAGCTTGCTTGTTTGCAGGTGCGTGCATGCACGCACCTGCGGAGCACTAACGGATTAATGCGATTTAGCCGGGCGGCTCACGGTAAAAATTGTGGCAAATCGAGTCTTGTTGGTCTAATCGGGTTAAATAACTTCGAAAAATAAAATAAATCGAGTCTTATTGTCTAATTGAAAATTAATTGTATTTTCCGGGCTGTAATAAAAATAGATGTGCTATAGAGCATTACCGTGAGCCGCAATATTAAGAGCCGGTGGCGCGCAATTAGTACGCCCTCGCGCGCGTGCGCGCGAGGGCAAAACCGAGAAACAGCAGAAAAGAAAGAATGGCAGAAACTATAAAAAAAACTTCGAAGCCGGTAGGAAATACCGCCCGAAATAAAAAGTCCATGATAATGGCCTTTTTATTTCGTTGCTACAAAACTGCGCGCGCGGCGCGCGCAGTTTTATATTCAGGGAGAGATTAGGGGGTACGGGGGAAAAGAGAGGGCCATTGGTCCTTTCTTTTCCCCCGTCGCGGTCTTAAAGGTCGTATTGATGCCGGCAAATTTGATAATAAATAAATAAATAAATATATTGAAAAAAATTGAAGTTATGATATAATAATATTATATGATTGAGAAGATATCTAAATTTTTAATAGAGACTAAGTTTCAGCCGTACCCGTTTTTGAAGAAGACCCTTAATTTATTGGTTAACGAGTTCGAATTTAACGGTGCGGTCATTACGCTTATCGATGCCGCCGGCGCCGTTCCTATACCGGCTTATATAGCTATTAACTCGGCTAATTGCGGCGACGTATATAAAAACTATTCGCTTAAAGATGAAATGCTTCAGGACGCGGTTAATTGCGCTTCGACCATTCATTTTAAAAGCGACATGAAGAAGGTCTCTAAAACTACTCTTAATGCTTATCTGGGTTCTTACCGCGAAAGAATTATTATTCCTGTTAAATACGAGCAGGAAGTTATCGGCATGATCGATATAGTTTCCAGCGGTAATATCAAAGAAAAGGCATATAAGATAGTCGATGAGATACTGCCGCAGTTCTATCCGCTCATGCACCAGTGGGTTAAAAATTATCACTCACAGGTCTTTAGCAACGAGCTTCTTATCGTTAACGAAATTTATCAAAAAATTAATTCGACTATCAATCTTGAAAAACTGCTCAAACTTATTGTAATGCACGCTAAAAGGCTTATACCATGCGATTTGTGCAATATCTTCCTGATTAACGACGATAAAAACGAGTTGATTTTAAAGGTTATATCTAATTTCGACGATCCAGACCTCAAGAAAGTAAAGTTTAAAATAGGCGAAGGTGTCGCCGGCCGCGTTTTTGAAACTCGCAAAGGGCTTATCATCGAAGATTGTGAAAATGATAAATCATTTATCGTGCTTTCTAATATGCCTGAAATCAAATCGATGCTATGCGTGCCGCTTATCGCCCAAAACGAGGCCATAGGCGTTATCACGCTTACTTCCAAATATAAAAACGCTTTCGACTCGCGCGATTACGACCTTTTATATATGCTCGCCGCGACCGTATCCATGGCTATTTATAATACGCGGCTCTTTGAAAGAACGCAGAAGAAGGTCGATGAATTATCCACGCTGTGTTCGGTTTCAAAAACCATAAGCTCGTCGGTCAATCTTGAAAAAGTATTGAATTTAATAATCAATGAAGCCGCTTCGGCGTTAAAGGCCGATATCGGCGCGATAATGCTGCTTGATGGCGCCAGCGGCGAGTTAGTGCCTAAAGTTTCCTATGGCCTTTCTCAAACCTCTCATCACTCGCTGCGCTATAAACTCGGCGAATCGCTGGTAGGCTNNACTGGCCGATACGCGTTATAAATCGAAAGACTCGCTTAATTATCAAATCAAATCCGATATCTGCGTGCCGCTTATAGTGCAGGACAAGGTTATCGGCGTTATCACACTTGCCGTCGGTTATCAAAAACCTTCGTTTAATGACGAAGACCTTAAATTGCTTAGTTCGATAGCCTCACAGGCGGCTATCGCTATTTATAACACCGAATTATACGAAAAATCGGAGCAGAAGGTGCGCGAGCTGACTACCTTATACGAAATATCGCGCGCCATAGCATCTACGCTCAATCTTGAAAATGTATTAAACCTTGCTATGAAGATGATTAATCAGCTTATGAATACGCGCCGCTGCTCTATTATCATTTTAGGGCGCGACGGCAAAGAAATTAACGCCAGAGTGTCGCAGGGGCTTTCCGAAGATATATTGCGTCAGATTAAATTAGAAGGCGACGAGTCTATATTAAATTATGTGCTCAGGACCAAACAGCCTGTATTAGTCAGAAATCTCGAAACTGAAATAAATTTTAAAAGCGCCGAAACGTCGCGCTATTCAACTAAATCTTTTATGAGCGTGCCTCTTAATATTAAAGAACAGGTAATAGGCGTTATTAACGTTACCGATAAGATGGACTGCACGTCGTTTAACGATGACGACCTTAAATTGCTCATAACTCTAGCCAATCAGATCGCATCCGACGTCGAAAATGCGCGGCTGTACGAAATGGCCGTTACCGACGGGCTTACCGAAACTTTCAACCATAAGTATTTTCAGCAGCATTTAGAAAAAGACATCGAGCGCTCGAAACGTTATCGCGAAGATCTGTCGATATTAATGATCGATATCGACCATTTTAAAAAGTGCAACGATACATACGGCCATCAGGAAGGCAATAAAATATTAAGAAAAGTGACCGCTATATTAAAAAGCTCGATACGCGAGGTCGATCTGCTCGCCCGCTACGGCGGCGAAGAATTCGCTATAATACTTCCCTGCACGCCTAAATCCGGCGCTTACGAAATCGCGCAGAGAATGCGTGAAATTATTGAAAAATCCGAATTCGTTCTGAGTAATCAGCAGATACGAATTACCGTGTCTATCGGCATCGCTTCGTTTCCCGAAGACGCGTCGCTGCAGTTCGATTTGATTCGTAAGGCGGATATATCGCTTTATCACGCTAAAAAAACCGGAAGAAACCGGGTTATTTGCTTCGAGCCGAAAATCGCCGAAATTCACAGCACGATGTAATCGAATTTATATAAATTAAAAATGAATATCAATATAAAGCAAAGTAAACTGAAATAATATAAAATAAAAAATAAAAAGCGAAATAACAAAAAATAGTATAATAGAAAATAATATAAATTTATAAACGGTATTTAGAAGGGAGTACATCGATGAAACTTCAGGAATTTTACCGCTCGGCGGTGGCTCTCGGCGTCGAATTCGATCCGCGCGGGCCGGCCTGGGTAAAAAAAGCTCTCCAGCGCGCTAAAGATGAATATAATAAAATGACGACCGAGGAAAAAATATGGGCTGGCAAAGAGCACACCATAAATCCATACGACGATACCCGCGTGCTTCACGGCGAACCGGATGTCGAGATTAAAAATAAAATCCTCGTCGGAATAGATATCGGAATCGGCGAAATATTAGTGGCCGATAAATTAAAGCAGCGCGGTCGCAAGATCGATTTAATAGTAGGCCATCATCCAGAGGGTAAAGCCTACGCTAAATATCACACGGTATTTCAAATGCAGGCCGAAATACTTCATAAATTCGGTATTCCGATTAATATAGCCGACGGCATTCTCTCTGAAAAAATCAGAGAGGTCGAAAACCGTGTTTTATTTTCAAATATTAACCGCGACGCCGATATAGCGGCTCTTCTCGATATATGCTTTATCTGCATACACACTCCCGCCGATAACGCGGCGACTACTTTTTTGCAGAGGCTCGTCGATAAGGAAAAACCTGAACGATTAAACGATATTCTGGCGCTTTTAAAGACCGTGCCCGAATACAGGGAGGCGCTTAAGCGTCATTACGGCCCGAAAATTATGGCGGGCGACACTAATTCCCGCGCGGGGAAGATTTTCGTCGATTTAATAGGCGGCGGCGGCACTTCGCCTAAAATATACGAAAAATTGGCCGCGGCGGGCATCGGAACGATTATAACGACGTGCATGTCGGAAGAAGATAGAAAAGAGGCGGCCGAAAACCATTTATCGGTGATAGCGGCGGGAAGCATCGCTTCAGATTCATTAGGACTGAACCTTATTTTAGATAAAATACTCGATCAGACCGAAATTGAAGTTGTCGAATGCTCCGGTTTCAGAAGGTTTTCGCATAAATAATATGCAGGCTTATAAAATATCACTCGAGTTCGACCGGGTATTGGAATTAATCGCGACATACGTTAAGACCGGGCCCGGTAAAAAACTATTACAAAACATTACCGATTGCGCCGGCGAAGATGAAATCGCCAGGCGTTTCGCGCTTGTTGACGATATTCGTTTTTTAGCAAGCTACGATTCACGCATCTATTTTGATAACATCGAAGATTATCGCGAAGATGTCAGAAAACTTAAAATCGAAGGCTATTTCATCGAACCGCCGCTGCTTTATAAGCTGGCGCAGGCTTTATTTACCATCACCGAAATACGCAGCCTCGTTTATAAGCATCAGCAAAAGTACCGCGTATTGTGGGATTTTATCAAGGCGGTGCCTTCGTTTAAAGACATTTATTCCGAAATATTCCGCTCTATCGATTCAGACGGCGCCGTTAAAGACGAAGCCTCGCCGAAACTCGCCGCTATACGCCGCGAAATATCAGCTCTTATGGGACGCGTCCAGTCGAAGTTAAAGGAACTTATCAATAAAATTAAAGAACGCTCAAATATGCCGCAGGATTACGTTACCATCCGCGACGGCCGTTTCGTTATACCGCTGCCCTCTTCGCTGCAGGACCGCGTTAAAGGCATTATCCACGATTACTCGCAGACGCGCTCCACCGTTTTTATGGAGCCGCTGAGCATAATGGCCGAAAATAACAAACTGCGCGAGCTCAAGGAGAATGAGGCGGCCGAGATAAGCCGTATCATAGCGGTTTTAAACGATTCGATCCGGCCTGAAATTAATACGCTTATCTCATCTTTTTACACGGCGTTTCAACTGGATATGTATTGCGCCATAGCGGCTTTTGCCGCCAGTAAAAACTGCGAGAACGTCAAAGTGTCCATGGAAGGCGAGCTTGAAATCATTAACGGCAGGCACCCTCTGCTTCACGATGGAATAGTGCCGCTTAATTTAAAGATTACTCAGCAGCAGCATATATTGCTGCTATCCGGCCCTAACGCCGGCGGAAAGACCGTATTGCTCAAATCGATCGGGCTTTTCTGCCTTATGGTCAAGGCCGGAATTCCCGTGCCGGCCGACCCGTCAAGCGTTATACCCTATATGGATAAAATTTTTGTCGATATAGGCGATTCGCAGAGTATAGCGGCTAATCTTTCCACTTTTTCCGCGCATATCAAATTTTTATCGTTCATGGTATCCCAGATTAAAAATCCTGAACGGACGCTTGTTTTGCTCGACGAACTTGGCAGCGGCTCGGCGCCTAATTATAGCTCGGCTATCGCCTGCGCGATAATGTGGCATTTGTCTAAAATGAAGGTGCGCTCTATTATAACGACGCATTTTGCCGGCGTCGTCAATTACGCTTACTCGCTTCCAAACGCGGTTAACGGCTCGCTCGAATTCGACGTTAAAAATTTAAGACCCACTTATCGCCTGCTGATGGGCGTGCCCGGCGCTTCTTACGCCGTGCATATAGCTAAAAATTACGGATTGCAGTCTTTTATTATAAATAAGGCGCGCGAGTTCCTCGATAAAAACGAACTCAGCTACGAACAGCTTATATCCGAACTTATAACTTATTCGGGCGGGCTTAAGGCTAATATGCAAAAAATAGAGGCCGAGCTGGTTAGTATCGAAAAAATTAAAGCGGCCGCTATCGAACGCGAAAATAAATTCAATAAGACCAGCGCCGAAATAGAAGAGACGCTGCGCGAAGAATTTGAAAAAAAATATAAACAATTACTTAATAAAGTTAACTCGCTCGCGTCAAAAAGCGCCGCCGAATCAAAAAAAGAACGCGTGGAGCTTGCCGGTGAGATTAATAAAGAAAAGAAAGCTATTTTTACCCCCGGCGCGGGGCGCGAAAATAAGCCGGTGCAAACTTCAGCCGCTGAGGCGGGCGGCCGGAATTTTGGCGAAGCCGGAGCGGATGCCGCGGATGATTTCGCGCCAGTCGCCGTAGCCGCTGGTTTTAATTACGGCGAGGGCGATTTCGTCTCGATCGAAAAGCTCAATTTAAGCGGTATTATTAAAGAAATCGATCTGCGCAAACGCCAGGCGAAAATCGAGTTTAAAAATAAAATGCAGATGTGGGTCAAGTTTTCGATGATATCCGGCACCGACGAAAATATCGAAGACTTCGAGGGGCGCGGAATTATCGCTTATAAGCCCGTCGGGCAGGACGTTAAAATGGAACTCGATCTGCGCGGACTTAACTGCGAAGACGGCCTCGCCGCGCTTGAAAGATACCTTATAAAGGCCGCCAACTGCAATTTCGACGAGGTACGAATAATACACGGCAAGGGCACGCTTACGCTGAAATCCGCCGTGGAAAACTATCTTCGTAAATCAAGACTCGTTAAATCTTTCAGGGGAGGTAAGATCGGCGAGGGCGATTACGGAGTGACGCTCGTCGAGTTGAAGTGATGAACGAGACTATGCCGCCTGCCGCCGCCGCTATGGCTGCTATTGGGCCCAGTAAAGACGGCTATTTCGACTGCGTTAAAAAGCCCGTTTATAATTTTTTGTTCGTGCTGCCGCTTCTTATTATATATGAAGCGCTTGTCTTGATTTCGGCGACTCCCATTCGCAACGGCGCCGACGTTATCGTTAAACTTTTTTTTAACCTTATCGGCATTAAAACCATAATAGGCTTTACTCTTATTATAATCAGCATTTACGCATATATAGTATTTTCCAATAAAGAAACCTCTAACGAAACCATATACCCGATTTATTTCGTCTATATGTTCGCCGAGTCTTTCGTTTATGCGCTCGCGCTCGGTCCGGTAGTTATCAGGCTTACTGAAAAAGTAGCCCTCGCCGCGCCGGCGGTCTATCATTTAGGCCCGCTCGAACGCGTGATAGCCTCTATAGGCGCGGGTATATATGAAGAATTCGTTTTCCGCTATCTTTTAATCACATTTTTTATATTTATCTTTACTAAATATCTTAACCTTAAAACTATATACGCCTCTGTTTTTGCTATATTCTGGGCGGCTTTTATATTTTCGGCCTTTCATTACGTCGGCGAGCTCGGCGATAAATTCGACGCGGTTTCATTTATTTTCCGCTTTATAGCCGGTATAATATTATCCATGCTTTATTTTATGAGAGGCTATGCCATAGCCGTTTATACACATGCCATATACGATCTGAAAGTGTTTTTTATTTAAAACCCGATATAACGCGGGCCGGTTTTTCGGGCTGAAAAGTATTTTGTCGATAAATTGACTGCTTAATTAATTCATATAAATATATAAAAAAAGCTGGTGCGCAATGAGTGAAAAATTAGATATCCTATTCCTTCACGTTCCTAAATTTTCGAATTATTACAAACCCTTCGATGAATATATGTTCATTAACTTCGTTTCGATGGGCTTGTTCGCTCTTGCCGATATCACTCACGCGGCGGGATATAAAACAAAAATAGTCCACCTCGGCATCGAATGGATATGCGATAACGATTTTGCGATTCTCGATTATATCGAAAAAACCGCGCCGAAAGTCGTCGCCGTGCCTATATTCTGGCACCCGCAGTCATATGACGCGATCGAAGTGATCCGCGCCGTTAAAAAACGCTTTCCAGATATAATTATCGTAACCGGCGGATTTACCGCTTCTTATTTCGCCGATGAAATTATTCGCGAAGTTAAAGAAATTGACGCGCTCGTGCGCGGCCACGGCGAATCTTCGATACTGCCTATCATCGAACGCGCCGCCGCATGTCCCGGCGGGCGCGATAAATTAGATTTATCTAATGTAGATAATCTGCTCTGGAAAAAATACCGCCCGGACGGCGGTTTCGAAGTCGTCTATAATGAAGAAGTATTTTTTGCTTCTAATGCCGATCTTGATAAATTAAATTTTACTAATATAGCGCTGCTTAATAATTACGAAACTTATAAAAACAGCTTCCGCCTCAATGTAGCCTACTCTAAAAGGATATCGCGTGAAGATAACCTTAAAATCACTCCCGTGCGCGCTTATCACATTCCTTTATTTATAGGGCGCGGCTGCCCTACCGAGTGTAAACTCTGCGCGGGACGCCAGAAGAACCAGATTAAAATGAACTGCTCCGGCGCCGTTATTATGCGCTCTATCGATAAAGTGTGCGATTCAATCGAAGAAATTATAAAATACGGCTTCGACCAGGTTATCGTTTGCACAGATCCGTACCCCGATAAACCGCAATATTTTATCGATCTTTTTCGCCGTATAAGAGAACGCGGAATCGAAATTGAAATGTTCTTCGAGTCATGGGGCCTGCCAACACGCAAATTTATAGATGAGTTCGGTAAAACTTTCCATGGCAGAAACTCAGCTATCGCAATTTCCGCCGAATCGGGCAGCGACTCCGTGCGCGATAAAATACGCGGATATAGCTTTACTAACGCCGAACTCTTCGATACCCTCGATTACCTCGAGGAAAGCCGCGTCGGCTTCCTCGTGTTTTTTACCGTCGGTAATCCCTTCGAAACCGAAGACGATTTAGACCAGACGTCACAGTTAATAGCCGATATTAAAGATAAATATAATTTCGTGCGCTGGCTGACTACCTATCCCGTCCAAATCGAACCCGGCTCCGCTATATTCGAAGATCCCGAATTATACGGCGTCGAAAAAATGTTTTATACTTTTATGGATTATTATAATTTCCACGGCACCCGCGAGTCCTGCCTCTATACTAACCTCGGCTATCGCGTTAAAGGCTACTTTAAAGACGAGCCGGAACTGACTTCTAAAGCAGAACGCGTTGATTGGTTCTCCGCGCAAATAAGCCGGCTGCGCTGCGAGAAATTCTGCATACTACACCCGGACCCTGAAACCGCCCGCCATTACTGCGACCGCCAGCACCAGATTTATATCGAGGCTGGCGGCGGCGATTTTGATAAATTTGAGAGAAAAAGTTTTGTATAGCGCTAAGTTGTGCTACAATTAATAATGCCCGCATTTAATAACTAATAATTATTAATTGTTAATTTGTTTGTTTATTTAACATTTTTTTACTAATTAATTAATTAGTAAATTAATTTTTATATTTTTATATTGTTTATTTATGACTTCAATAATATTTATGCCGCTTTAAAGCGGCGGGAGTAATTATGAAAATCCTTCTAGTGCGCACTTCCTACAGACTGCACGAAAATTACGTATATAACAGAGTCGCCCCGCCCGTGGGCATTATGTACCTTGCCTCCTGCGCACGCGAAAAATTCGGCGACGCCGAAATTAAAATCGTCGATCTTCTTATCAGAGATAATTACGATCAAACCCTCGCCGAATTTAAACCCGATCTCGTCGGCTTTTCGACTCTTACCTGCGAGGCTTTCCTTCTGCCCGATTTAATCGCGCGCGCTAAATCATCCGCCGGCCGCCCCCTCGTTATCGTCGGTGGACCACACGCTACTTCCAGCCCGCTTTCTATTTTCGCGCAAACGGCAGCCGATATCGTCGTTCTCGGTGAGGGCGAACTTACTTTTATCGAAATTATCGAAAAATACTCTAAAGACGAAGATATCGCCGCAACAGCCGGCGCAATCGTTAAAGTTATCGATAAAAAATCCGGTAATTTTAAAATCGTGCGCGGCCCGGCACGGTCCGCTATCGATAAGCTAGACAGCCTGCCTTTTCCAGCCTGGGATCTAATCGAAATCGACGAGTATCAGAAATACTTCGATATGAATATATGGCATAGCGAAGACCGTTATATGACCATATTTACCAGCCGCGGCTGCCCCTACCAGTGCATATACTGCCACCGCATATTCGGCAAGAAACCCAGATTCAGATCCGCTGAAAACGTCGTCGATGAAATCGAAGCCGTTCATAAAAAATATAAAATAAAAGAATTTCAGGTTATCGACGATATTTATAACCTTTACCCCGCCCGTATAGTTAAAATAGCCGCTCTGCTCAAAGAACGCAATATTAAAGTGCTGTTTTCATTTCCTAACGGCCTGCGCGCCGATATAATGACCGAAGATACCCTTAAAGCCATGAAAGAATCCGGCGCCTATAACCTCACATTCGCTATCGAAAGCGCCAGCCCACGCCTTCAAAAACTCATGCGTAAAGGCGTTAACGTTGAAAAAGCCGAAAAAATTATTGAAATGGCCGAAAAAATGGGCTTTATCGTCAACGGCTTTTTTATGCTCGGTTTTCCCGGCGAAACTTACTTCGAAATGATGGGAACCGTCGATTTCGCCGTGCGCTCAAAATTGCACCATGCACTCTTTTTCTCCGTCAACCCCCACGGTTTCACCGAACTGAGCGAAACATTCTACCAGTCCGAATCACACGATGCATGCAAAGGAACCCAGAAATACCACTACTTCAATCGATACTTCAATCTGGCAAATGTATCGCCGATTATGTTCGCTTATATAATGCTGTACGCTAATATTAAATTTTACCTATCACTGCCCCGCGTTTATTCGCTGCTTAAAATAACGCCTAATTATATGAAGTTTTTAAAGCAAGGTATTTTTTTCTTCTTTTCGATCGCTTATCATAATTTATCAAGCCTTCTCAAAGAAGTCTATCGATACTATGGGCCGCAAAAAAAAATAAAAAAATAAATAATAAAAAATAAAAATAATCTAATTTTTAATCGTAAATTTTATTTTATTAATTCAGTTTAATTTTTTTTAAAAAACAGGGGGGAGAAAGGGTTAGCAACCC
>DIVV01000143.1 GCA_002423385.1 bacterium UBP16_UBA6123 | reverse complement strand
TCGTTTGATTTAATTTGCCCTTTTCCAATAGAATCGATTTACATCAATTTCTACCGTGAGCCCTTCATTTAAATCGCAGTAAAACCGTTATTGCTACGCAGTCGCGCACACGCATGTGCGCGACTGCAAACAAGCAAGCTGGCAGGAAAATAAGTAATAAGTAAAAAGCAAGAAAAAAAGAAAAAGAAATTAAAGTCACCACAGAAAAAGCCGTCGATAAACCAACGAAAAAGCGTCAGGCAATTTGCAGAAAGTGGGAGGGTTTAAGGGAGGGAGAAAGGGTTGCGAACCTTTTCTCCCTCCCTTTTTTAAAAAAATATTAAAATATGATTTTTACTCACACGAAACACAAATGTATTCAAAAAAGTTTATCAATATATTTGCATATAACTTTATAAGATAAAAAACTTAACATAAAAAAATTATGCTTTGACTTTTAAAGTTTAACTATGTATAATATAAAAAAATTAAAGCAATTTTTAAAACCTTAATTTTACAAATTTTATATTTATCTTTCAAGGTATATTACGATTACAACATATTAAAATTTCTATAAGAGGTGTATTTATGCAAATTTCCCTTAAAACGGAAGGAAAAGTTTCGATACTCGGCGTTAACGGCAGAATGGACGCGAATTCCGCGCCTGAATTCGAAAAGAAAATGAGCGAATTAATGGCCGAAAATAATATTTATTTCGTCGTTAACTTTAACGAATTAGAATATATCAGCAGCGCCGGGCTGCGTGGCGTTTTAGCTTCGGCTAAAAGGGCGAAAGCAAAACAGGGCGATATTTATATATGCGGCCTTCACGGAACAGTTGACGAAGTATTTAAACTGACCGGATTTAATTCGATTTTTAAAGTATTCGATAAAGAAGAAGACGCTATAAATCAATTCAAAGCATAGTACCGCATAAAATACCGGCCCTGCTTATTATTCGTTGATAATAGCCATGGCGCATTCATAGGCGCCGTCAAGACTTATGGACGCCGTTTTTTTTCGGCTGGCCAGTAGTTTGTTTATTTTTGTTTTAAAGTCACAATTCAAAATTTCGTCTCTTGTAATATAAAGCGACGATACGCTGTGTTTTTCTAAAAATTTCACGAGATATTCATATTCGCGAAACCGGCCGCGGTCGGTATATAAACACATCGCGCCGGCGCCAAGAATGTCGCCTACGACGCCATATCCCGGTTTGGTTGCTATAATATCGAATATATTGAATAAATTTTCAAAAGACACTCCACAGGAGGCCGTATCGATATACTTAACGCAGCGCGGATTTTTTTGGCCGGCTTTCGGCGGCATCGTAGTTAAAAACATAAATTCAGCCTCGTAGGCCGCAAGATTTTCATAGATTATTCCATCCGTATCGAATCCGCCAAAGCTTATCATTACGGTTTTGCGGTCCTCGAATTCCGGACGGTCTAAAGATAATAAGTCAAAAACTTCATCGGTTGTCATATAAGGCTTGCGGGCTATCATCGCGACGGGAGAAGTTTCTTTAAATGCCGGAAGCGGGCAGGCAAAAGGCAGTTTCAACAGACGGCCGCATTTAGAGTAGGCGCCGCGTATTATCTCAATTATTTGTAAAAACCCCGGATTATCGCCGATAAATTCTTCATATATGTAATCCCATGAAAAATTAGAGACGCCGATGGAGCCGACACCGGCTTTATCGGCCGCCGCAAAGGCTAACGGCGGAATATCTCCGACGATCAAATCTACATTTTGACTTTTTATAAATTCAGCTTCGCGCGCCTCGCGTTCATTAAGATTTAAATAAAAATCACGGGCCGCTTTATAAGTTAAATCGACATCCATATTAAGGCTGTCTTTTTGTATGGTGCCCACATCGTTTTGCGCGTAATAATAACTGAACCAGCCGGATATTTTTTTAAAACCGGCCGGATATAATTTATTAAAATATAATTCTAGCGATTTACTAAAAATCCATTCAGGAGCCGTCGTTCTTACTATCACCTTATGCGCGCGGCCGTTTTGCAGGTTATATTTAAAAATTTCCTTGATGATTTCAATCTGGCGCACCGCATGGCCGAAGCCATGGCCACTCGGGTAAAACAAGATCGTTTTGTCCGTCATATAATTATTTTGATTCCTTCTTAAATTCTCCGGCGTTATGATTTTCTTTAACTTTCCGGGTTTATTCGCTAATTATAATAGTTTTGAACCGTTGTATAATTTAACACAGGGGCTTAACCATGCGTGCGCCCCAGTGATATAATAACACAAAATACCGGATTTTAACACTATATTAATCGAATTTTTATAAAAACTTTTATAAAAATTACTTGCTTTTTTACTATTTATGGTGTATAATCCACTCGAAATTAAAAATTTTAGTGGGCCGTTAGCTCAATTGGTAGAGCAAGTGACTCTTAATCACTAGGTTAAAGGTTCGAGTCCTTTACGGCTCATTTTTTATTTGCGGGGTAAAAAAATGGCAAACCAGAACCAGAGTCCAGGCGGTCTCGTAATATCATCAAAAAGCAATTCTTTTCAATTTTACGAATTCCCATGCCAGGATATTAAAAACATCTTCAAGTTCGTCAGCTTAAAAGAAAACCAGTGCGCCCTCGACGAAAATCAACCCGGTTTTTATAACGAAATTACCGCAGATAACGCTATGGCGGTAAGTTTCAAAGAAATAGTCGCGCATGAAATCGACGCGCTCGAAGACGGCCGCGTTCAAACGCAAAAACTTTTCATAGTCGAAGAAGGTCACTTTATAATATTCAAAGACCTTCTCATAACTTTCGGCAAAAACTCCGCTATAAAATCCGGCCTCGCGCTCATATTTAAATTCAGCAGAGTAGAGCCGCACCCCGTATTCATAACTCCCGAAAAAATCCTTAAAATATCCGACCAGATGGCTTTTATCCAGACCATGGATTTCGATAAGATGGAGCATCCCACAATCAAAAAACTCCGCTTCGACGGAAAAATGGAAACCCTGGCCGATATCTCGCCGTTTCATAATTACACTTCAAATATCAAGAGTGTAAAGGGCGTAATGAATACACCTTTCGGCATTCGCACCATTAAAATAGCATCCAGCGGAAAAATTCAAATCAGCAAAAAGAAAGAAGAAGACCTCGACTCCGAGATTTTTCTTTTTATTTTCAAAAATATCATAAAGCAATAGTTTTATATTCCGATAAAACAAATAGCATGGATTATATATTATAATAATTATTATTATTTTATGTTATAACGTGCCGTGCTATACCGGTATACCCGTGATGATCAACGATAATATCCATTTTTTTTATTAAAGACGATATACGATAAATCGAAAAGGCAAAAAATATATTTTATAAATTAAAATTACGGAGTGAACGTTTATTATGAAAAGCTATTATTTTATCGGAATACTCGGTTCAGGCATGTCCGCTTTAGCGCGCTTAGCTCATCAGATGGGCCACGCGGTCGGGGGCTCCGACCGCAATTTAAGCGGAGGCGCTTATACTGAATTTAAATCTATTGGCATTAAAGTTTACGCCCAGGACGGCACCGGAATCGAAGCATTCGCCGCCGAAGTTAAAATCGATGCGCGCGAAATAATCATTGTTAAATCCACCGCCATAGAAGACACCGTCGCAGATATCGTTAAAGCGCGCGAACTCGGGCTCTGCCAGATTCACCGCTCCGATCTGCTCGCCGAATTTTTCAACCGCGCGCAATGCTCCATAGCGGCGGCCGGCACGGCCGGAAAAACATCCGTTTCGTCAATGATCTCATTCATCCTCGATTCGTGCGGCTTTTCTCCTTCTTTTGTAATAGGCGGCGTAGCGCGTAATTTTAAAGTTTCTTCGCGCTATAAAGACTCAAAACATTTTATCATCGAAGCCGACGAATCCGACGGAACGATAGTTAAATATAAACCGCATATTGGCCTTTTAACAAATATTTCAAAAGAGCATAAAGAACTTGACGAACTGCACTCTCTTTTTAACTCCTTTATTTCGAATATCGCGCCGGGCGGCTCGGCGCTTATAAATATTTCATGCCCCGAAGCGGCTAAATTATTCGAATCGCGCGATATCAAAAAAGATAACGCCGCCGGAATAAATTATAAAATCATTAATTTCGAATATTCAAAAAATATAAATCAATACCCGGGCGATTTTTTAGTCAGCGAAATTAATCTCAAAGCCGACGGTTCGACCTTTAAAATTAACGGTATTACTTTCGAAACAGGCCTGATAGGCATACATAACGTCGAAAACTTCGCCATATCCATAATAGCCTCGCATATAGCGGGAGCAGAATTCGCCGAAATATCGGCGGTCCTCAAAAATTACGCCGGAGTGGCCCGGCGCCTCGAAGTTATAGGCAGCCGCGAAGGCGTCGTAGTTATCGACGACTACGCACACAACCCGCATGAAATTAAAACCGCCATTAACGCCGTTAAAATCTTCGAAAAACCCGTCATCGCCGTTTATCAGCCTCACGGCTACGGTCCGACCGCCCTCACGCGCGGCGAACTTTGCGAAGCGTTCACCGATCTTAAAAGCGACGACCGCCTTTTTATCAACGAAATTTATTACGGCGGCGGCACGGTCAATAAAACCATAACCTCGCTCGATCTTGTCGATGAAATTAAAGGAAAGCTCTCGGGCCGCAGCGATATAGTCAATTATTGCGCGACGCTCGAAGACGCCGCGCAATCGGTGAGTAAAACCATCAGCGACGACCGCAGCGCCCCCTGGATAGTGCTTGTGATGGGCGCGCGCGATATAAACACGATATGCCCTCAAATTTTACAAAATATTTCTTCCGGCGCGGCCTAAACCATTCATAGACGACAGCATAATAAATCAAATAAATTATGGGAAAGTGAAAATATGCGCGAAAAGTCAATTTATGGTTCCAATATATACGATAATCCCGTTAAAAAAATAAAAATTAATTTCGACTCGCCGCCTTCGAAAGAAGAGCTCGAAAAATTAGCCGCCAATTTCTCCGGTTTTACCGGCATTAAATACGCCTATCCCGTTTCATCTTTTTCCGCCGCGCTTTTAATATCGTTTTATACGCTCAATCTTAATTTCGATTCACAGGTGGCGCTTTCGGCCTTCAACTTCACTCAAATTCCCGGCGCCATAGAGTTTTTCGGCTGCAAGCCCATTTTCATAGATATCGATCTGGCTAACTATAACGCCAATATGTCGCACTTAGAGCTTATGAGCACCACCAACTTAAAGGCCGTCATCGCCTCGCACATGTTCGGCGCGCCCTGCGCGATAGACGATATAATGGAAGCCGCGGCTATATACAAGTTTTTTGTAATCGAAGACGCCTCCACCTCGCTCGGAGCCGTTTATAAAGGCGTCAAATGCGGCGGCCGCGGCCATATTTCATTATTCAATTTCGACTCATCATCCATAATTAATTGTGGAAGCGGAGCCATCATAGGCACTTCCAACGATAGAATCAACGCCCGGCTCAAACTCATATTCAACGGCGGCTGCGACGATAAGGGCGAACTTAAAATTCCAGTGCCGGATTTTACCATGTCGAATGAAAAAGCGCGCCTGATAAACGAACACTTAAAACATATAGACTCGCTCATCGAATATAAATATATGCTCGCCAAACACTACAGGCGCGATATGACCATAAAACACAACGAAATCAGGTTTATAGAGCAAAACAGTTACTCTCTGACCACCTTTAATTACCTGCCCGCGCTCGTTGAAAACCGCGATATCTACAATAAAATTAATAAAATACTGGCAAAATATCCGGCGGCGGTTCGAAAAATGCCGGCACTGCTTCCTATGGCGCATTATTATAAAAAAAATTACGAACTCAGCGGGCAAAATTATAAAAACGCCGTAAAAGCGGCTGAAAACGTTATATTTATGCCGAACGACTTCACCACTCCGCTTGAAACCATCGAAAATATCATCAAAGACATTAAAGGAATATAACCCGGTAAAAAACATGAATAATCAAGTACTTTGCGTAGTGTGCACGCGCTCGCTCGACGTATCGAAAAAACTTCTGGCATCATTCGACAGGCAGTCTGAGTGCTGTAATTACACTCTGCACGTCGCATCGTACCGCCGGCTCGACGATTACCCTTCCGCCCGCCAGCTTTCGATATATTCAGAGGCGCAGTTCAATACGGGCAGCGGCGAAAAAAACGGGCCCGAATATATAATTTTTATCAACGAAAACAGCGAGCTTTACGGCAGCGATTTTATCTTAAAAATAATCGAGCCGCTTAAAAAAGATAAAGGCATACTTTTTTCAATTCCAGCGACCATCCTCGCACAGGAAAACCTTTCTTTTTATCAGATGAACCTTTCTTACGGCGAAAAAAAATACGGAATACCCATGTGCAACACTATCACCGGATTTTCGCCCGATAAATATGAAATATTCGCTCAACCTGATATTCTCGCGGCCGCCATGCGCTACGAAACATACCTGCAAATACAAAACGGATATGATTTCATACTAAACCCGATAGATTTTTATTTAATGCAGGAATTAATCAGGCGTTATCCGCAAAGCGCGGTAATCGCGCCACAATGCGCCGCCTATCTGCCTAAATTTTCAAATTTTACCGATCTGTGGAAGATATTTTACAACAACGCCCGGCGTAATGCCTGGTTTAACTACAACAGCGTCAAATTTAAAATTAAATCGAGCTTTCCGGCGGCTTCGATTTTTTCGCTCGCTTATAACTGCGGCCTGATTCGAGAATATTTCCGACGGCTGCGCGGCAGCCGGTAAAACGGCGCATTAATAAATTAAAAGGACCGTAAATGAAAAATATTACTTCTTTACTTTATAAATCACATCCGTTTTTCTTAACGCTTTATCCCATATTACACACCCTGGCAAATAACCCCGCCGACGCGAGCTTTTCACAGGCGCTGCTTCCCCTGGCGGCGGTTTTTATTTTAAGCGCCGTAACTGCGCTGATTTCTTATTTAGTATATAAATGCGTCAATAAAGCCGCTATAATTACTTCGATTTTTATTTTTTTATTCTTTTCCTACGGAAACTTCAGAGCCGCCATTCACTCATATTCAGGCGGCGCGGCTGGCGATAATATCCTGCTGCTAAGCCTTCTGGTTATCTTTCTTACGGCCGCTTTTAAAATCGAAGACGCTTCTAAAACAGCCGCAAATAACATTAACATAATAATAACCGCCTTCGCAGCCGTGCTTATCATATTTCCGATAACTACGATCGCAGGCGATAAATACGGGCAATATTTAGAGACTAAAGACGTGGACGGCATTTTTGAAGAAGCCGCACCAGCCAGCGGCGCGGCGGTCCTGCCCAAAAAAGACGAACTTCCCGATATTTATCACATACTGCTTGACGAATACGGCCGCTCAGACGTTTTAAAAGAACTCTATAAAACCGACAACTCCGAATTTATTAATTATTTAAAGCAAAAAGGGTTTTTCGTGGCCGAAAACAGCCGCTGCAACTATTGCTACACCGATCTATCACTGCTTTCGACTTTCAACATGAATTATTTAGATGAAATGGCCGCTAAATTGGATATAACCGAATCCGAAGACCGCAGCCTGGCCGTTAAAAAACTTTTATGGGAAAACGCCGCTTTTAAAACCGCTAAAAAAGCCGGCTACAAAACCATAACATTCAACACCGGCGAGTTATACTCTTCAATTACGGCCGCAGATAAGCATTACTCGCCATTTGCCGGAACCTACTACAATTCGTTTTATATAAATATGCTCATCAATTTAACCCCGCTGCCGGTAATTTTAAGAGCGGCCGGCCTCAACCCCTTCCTCTTCTTCGATGCGGCCGATAACCACCGCAGAGTAATTATGATGCCTTTTGAAAAAATAGACGAGATAATGACGGATGCCGAAACGAACGGACCGGTCTTCGCCTGCCTGTGGATAGACAGCCCTCACCCGCCCTTCGTTTTCGACGAAAAAGGAAACCCGATAGCGGCCATGAAAAAAGGCGCGGCAGCCATAGACCGCTGGGCCATCGAAAGCGAAGAAGACCGCATAGATTATATAAATAACTACAGCCGCCAGCTCGACTTTATCACGCAAAAAACAATCGCTTTAATCGATAAAATAATTAAAAACTCGAAACGGCCTCCCGTCATAATACTTCAGAGCGACCACGGCCCGGCGTCACGCTTCGAATTCGAAACAATTCCCTCCGACACACTTACATTCAAAGAACGCTTCAGCATATTAAACGCTTATTATTTAGGCGGCGCCACTACGGCAGAAAACGGCCTGCACCCGTCCATAACGCCCGTAA
>DIVV01000145.1 GCA_002423385.1 bacterium UBP16_UBA6123 | reverse complement strand
CCCGTCGCGGTCTTAAAGCGGTCTTATAAAAGATTTATCAGAATAAAATATGGAGAAAGCGAAGGGGGTTATCCCTTTCTTTCTCCATATTTTTTTCGGTTTATAAACCGTATCTTTGTAAACTTATAGTTTATATGTTATTAAATTAGATTTTAGCCTTTTTTATTGATTCGATATATTTGAAGAAATCGACTTCGTTAGCGGTAAGGCCGTTTTCATAAATATAGCGGCTGGCTAAATTGGTGGCGAATATTGCGCGCAGGTAATTCATCGGCACTCTTTTGAGGATAGTTTCGAGACCGACTTCTTTAACGAGCACGGCCGGGCAATGGCTTTTAATAGCATATTTCCAGATGTGTTCGTCTTCGTAGAGCGAAGATTCGCGAAGTGAATCGGTGATTTCATTTATTTTGTTGGAAAGAATGTCGCTTAATAATGTCATAGGAGTTTTCGTCCTCTGATTTTCGCGCCACATAGCTTCGAATTCCATATGAGCGTTATTTTTGATCTTTTCGATTATCTGATCTACGTAAGCTCTTCTAAATTTCATTGACGATTCTTTCGTAACGTCTTTAGCGATATTTTTATCGGTTATTCTCATGAGTTCGTCGTATTGTTTGTCGTCTAATACTAATGACGAGAATACTTCGAACGATGACGAGGTAACGCCGCCCTTATTTGCCGAAGCGTCTTTAATAAGTACTACGCCTTTTTCTTCGAGACGCAGACGGGCTTCCTGAGTGATGAAAAGGTTAGCGCCTTCTGATATGAATTTCCAGAACGGACGGCCTTCAGCATCGAATATCTGATTGCAGTTGTTTATATTGATAGCTCTGGGACGGCCTCCGCACGGTACGAATAAATCGGCTTTAGCGTATTTAGTAAGATGGAAAGTGTTTCTGAAGGTTTCGCCGTTGGCTATTACTTCGCCGCCGGGGAGTTTGACGTCTTTTTCATCTATTAATACTCTGAATCCGCCTTTACCGAGCTTCGAGGCGTCGAAATGATTTATCATTTTACGTTCTCTGGCCAGTCTGGAAAGTTCTTTTCTTTCGAGGCCGTTCGGATCGTATATTACGCCGGAGCCGTCAACTATAGCCGTCGTTTTATCTTTCGATATAAGCACTTCGTTACTGCCGAGATCGCCATCCGGGCCGCCGGTCATAAATTTAGTGATATTTTCTTCTTTAATGCCGTGTTTAGCGAGCATCTGAACGGCCATTTCGTGAACGCCGATCGTGGTCATACCGTAACGGTCGTGAGGAATGCCGCCGATGGAAACATCTTTACCGGTAGTGAAGGCTTTCCAGAATTTATAGCCGCGCTGATGTGCGCGTTCGCATGCCCACAGCATAACTTCGGCCGTATTTTCGTCCGGGCCGAGGAAAAGAATTTCTTCTTTGCCGTAGTAATCAACGACTTCTTTATTAGGCAGTAAAAGAAGATCGAGCACGCCGTCGATATATTTTTTGAAAGCGGGTTCTGCTTTATCCTGCGACTGCCAGTTTAATAATACTGTGCCTTTCGAGCCGCCTTCGGGGATGTCTTTGTTTTTTCTCTGCTGGGTATGTGCCAGGCCGTAGTTTTCGTCGAATATGAAATCGGCTTTGAATTCGAAATCTTCGTAGGTTCTTGATTTAACCAGACGGATACCGCCGCGCGCGATGTCGCGGAAGCGCATATGATAACCTATAAATTCTTTACCGACGAGGAAAAACAGGCCGTAAGGCGTATCGGGATAATCTACCTGATTGAGGAAATTCGGATTAAGTCTGTATGCCAGGCTAACTTTTTCGGTTTTATAGAAATTCGTTTTGAGGATGTGATTGTTGAAAGTAATAAACGAATTCAGTATAGCGGCTTCGACTTCGTTAACCGCGCAAGTTTTTATCAGTTCGGAAATTTTCTGATTAGCTTTTTCATAATCGCGTTTTTTAAGTTCAGGATTGAATTTTTCGTTGAAAGCGTTATAGGCGGCTTTAATAAACGCATGGTTTTCCATTAATACGTCGGCTATTTTCGCGCGGGTAAAAGTATCTTTAACGAGGCTGGTTTTAAGAGTGCCAAGTTTGCCTATTAATTCAGGCTGATCTTTTAACGCTTTAGAAATGCTGACATATTCTTCGTTATGTGAAGTGAGGAACTGGTGAGCGTATTCGGATACCGATACGGCATAAAGCATCTGCTGCGCGCTTAAAGTATTGTTATAGAACAGATGGTTTATTTTATTTTTAGGAAGAATAGCTACCAGGGTAATATCTTCGACTATATTGTTTATTAATTCTTTATCGTTGGTTTTAGGGATATAAAACGAGTATATAGTTTTGCCGTTAGCGAAAGGAACGACGAATTTACGATTGGTGCAAAGATTATAGGTCGATAAAACGTCGGAGAATTTCGAAATGAAAGTTTCGCTTGAATCGGTATTTAAAGAAACCATGATACGGGTTTCATTGCCATCGGTCGTATTAGAAACGTCAACATAAGGGGTTGACCAGTTAACCGATTTTTCCCATACGTTTTTATAGCGCTTCTGGGTTTCGGGTTGTGCAGTTTCGAAAAAACCAATTTCGGATGAATTTTCGTAAGTGAATTCACCTTTTATAGTTTTAAATTTCGGGGTGTAAACAAAATAAATTCTCATGTGGGATTTTTTATTCGTCATGCCCGAAGTTCTGTAGCATTCGAGACGGTAAGCGGGATATTTAGCTTCAAAAGCGCGTTCGGTATCGACTGCGCGTTCAGGATAATCGTCGATCATATAGATGGCGCGATCTTCTAATTCCTGTCTGAGGTTGATGCCGCCCTTTTCCTGAGGAAAATTCTGTGAAATAATTTCGGCGGCTTTAATCGATTCGATATGTTTAGCTATTTCTTCGACGGCCGTAGTCTGGAAATAATATTCATGAAGGCCGAGATTGTTTAAATACCACTGTAAGGTCTGACGGATAGTTTCGTGAGCGTAATTACCGCTTTCGTTAAGAAAATTTTCTAATTTTTCGACATCTTTTAAGTTGAGTTTCGCTTTTGCAGCGATGTCTTTTAATTCAGGAACTTTCGTGGAATTTTTCTGGGTTGTTGCCATATTATTCTGCCCCCGTTATTTAACTTCATACCAACTTGGAGCGCATACTCTAACTCCATACAGAGTTGGTTTTTTTATGTGTGTAGCAACATTATACCAAAAAAAAAGGAAAATAGGTATTTTTTTTGAAAAATTTTTAAAATATTTTTTTATAAGATTTTCAGGGCTTAATTATCGGAGTCATCAGCGTCTTATTCTTCAATAAAAATGCCGCGTATCAGATTGTTGTCCATATTTATCCGCTTTAAAGCGTCGGAAAAATTAAAGGCGGCTTTTTCGTTTTCGAAAAGTTTTTTGCTCACGCATATTATTTGCGGCCGGCTGATAAGCGATGCCGTATCTTTAGCCGAGGCGGCTATTATTTTTTCGTCGGCGGCATTAAAACGCAGAATGAGAAAATCGATATTATTTCCCCAGCGTTTGAAATCGCAAAGTCTTGTGTCGAATTTTTTAGAATAGTAATCAGCGTCGCATACCGCATAAAAAGGCATCTTTTTAGACGCGAAAAATTTACGCAGCATAGTCACGAAATTTTCGAATTTAGATATCGCGTATTTTTTAAATATTTCTTCATGCGATTCGTTAAGCTGTGAAACGCTTAGCCCGGTGTTCTTTTCGAACTCCCTGACCGGCGCGTCGTTAAATATAAAAAGCGCTCTTATGTCGTTTCCGGCCGACGGATAATGCGGCATTTTCAGATTGTCTATTATTATGGCATCGAAATATCCAGATTTAATAATATCTTCGAGATATTTAAAGATGAGCGCCGTGACTTCGGGATTTGTAAAATCGACAAAATATCGATCTTTTTCAATCGAAGAACTATATTCGCCGAAGGCGTTTTTCATAAAATATTCCCGCCGGCCGTCAAAATGCTGCCTGCCAAAGTTTAAAATATCGACGAGCGCGTATTTTTTTATATTACGATAATCGCATTCCTGTTTAAAATCCTTTAATATCCTCTTATTAGCCGCGTCGTTAACATAATTAAAAACACCGGTCGGCACAATACTTTCGCCGTTTTCCAGTACTTCGAGCGCGGCCGCGTTGACGGCATGCGACTGAAGAGTCATTAATTTTTCGACTAATTTATAGCCGAGCAGATCTTTATAACTGCAGGAAATTGCCGCTATTCTGTGTTTAATTGGATTTTTCGAGTTATAAATTTCTATTTTATTGCTTAAATCTATTGTTTTAGACCGGAACAGGGTCAGATATTTTTCGCCGTCGATCAATTTACCCGGCTTAATTTCATAAGGCCTGTACTTATCGCCGATAACAAGCGCGTTCTTTAATTTAGCGAAACTGTCTTCGAGCCCGGATATTTCCTGCGAATAAACACGGCGGAAGTCCTGCAGGTCGTCGCCGGCGATATAATCCATATCGCTTGCCGCACGGCCGTCCGCTGCATCCGCGCCGCTTAAATCCGGCGGATTTATCGCTATATTTTCGCTTCTGATAAAGCCGCGCGCGCCGGTTTCTAAAACAACGCTGTACCATTCATCCTGACGCGATATTATTTTGAAACTTTCATCTTTTTTTATTCTCATAACGCTGGTCGAATCGAAGCCGGGGCTCTGCATAAGCCGCGCGCTGCCGGTTTTTACAAAACCGCTGACCTCGTTTTTCAAAAAATACTCGTCGGTCGAAGTCAATTCATCTATTAAATCGAGGCGGTTGGCGCCGCCGCTTAAAAGGCTTACCCAGCGTGTAAGCTCGTTGTCGCCCGCCTCTTTTTTTAAAAGCAGCCTGTAGGCTTTTTTAACGAAGGATATATCGTCGTTGGATTTATCGGATAAATCTGAAAGTATTTTTTTATTTTTAAAATATGCCGCTTCACTTTTTTTTAAGGCCTCTTTTATTTTTGCGCCGTCTAAAACGCTTTCCTGGGCAAATAAATCAGCACGCATAAAAACGGATGCCGCCATAAACCAAAAAATAATCGCAATTTTTATTAAAGCAGGCACAGTCAGCCATACCGTGTTTTTTTCAATTCTCATCCCGTTAATCAAAATTAAATTACCGCCATTTCCATAAAATTATAGTATATTCAATTATCTTAATGTTTTTCGACTTTAATAAAGGCTATAGTATATTCAATTATCTTAATATTTATCGACTTTAATAAAAGCTATATTAAACGAATTGAATATTTTAAGGACCGATATCATATCACATAAAAGTTTAGAGTGTTTTACGAGCCGTCTGAGCAGAAGCGGATTTGGAACTATCCGCCAGCAGGCTTCTGGCCGCGCGCAAAATATTTTTTTAAGCTGGCCCGATTTAAGCGGCGCGAGATTTTTATTAAACGGATTCGTATGCTGCATATCGTAAGAGATTATATAGCCGCCGTTTTTAGTGACGCGCCTCATCTCGGAAGCTATCGACTCTCTCGTCTTCGAAGTCAATATCGACGAAAAAACCGTGAACTGGCTAACAAAATCAAAACTCGAATCGCCAAACGGCAACGCCGCCGCGTCTGCGTTAATTATTTTCGGCGCGTCCGTCCCGGCGCCCGCCACCGGCAGCCTCTCGGATAACAACTCCGCGCCGTAAAGGTTTTGCGGCCTGAAACCAAGCTGAACGAACATATTAAAAAAAGCCCCGCCGCCGCATCCGGCATCCAGCAGACGCAATTCACTTAAATCGCGCCCGCGCAAGCCTTTTCTATTTAAAAATAAAGCTATATGCCTTTCGATTTCATGCCTTATATAAATAACCGCCGGCTCTAACCGATCGTAAAGACCGGCAAGCCGCGTATCAGAGTCGCGGCGCGCATATTCAGCTTTTATTCTGGCGGTTTCGTTTTCTGAATTCATAGGCGGACATTATAACACAATCCGCGCAATATATCAAGTAACCCCATCCGAAAAAAGTCGACAGGTTTTTGATAAAATTATAGCGGTTGGCTGATGATTTATCTTAAAATCTTGCGCCTGATACATCTAAATCCCAGATATTTCCTTTCAATTCAAATTTTTCAAATATTTCTTTCGCTTCTTTTGTCGTCCATTTTTTCCAATCAGGCTTTAGATGGTTCCCATACCAAACTTTCGAAAAATTCCATATCTTTTGAATTGGCTGTATATCTCCTTTAGCAATATTGTGCCTCTTTGTCCATTCGTCTATTTGCATTTCATTTCTAAAAACCAGCATATTGCTGCAAGTGAATATTACATTGTCCCAGGCTTTTTTCATGCTGATTGGAAAATGAACATATAAATCATCATTTGCCAGTTTTCCATTACTTATGGTCAGGACTACCTGTTCCTCATGCGCTCCAATATTTGTAGTTATCGTAACATCCTCATTCAATATGGCCGCCGCTCCCATAGAGCACCATGCGCAATTTCCCCACCATATCCCTCTTTTCGAACTGAGCACAAAATTAGTAGGAGCTAAAGAAAAAGGATGTATGACCCAAATTTTCACCTCATTCGGATGAAGGACAACCCCGTGATATTCCTGCAATGAAATAAGACTTTTTACAGTTACATCCCGAGCACACCCAAAGATTCTTGAAATTTCTTCACAATCTGGAGCATAACCAAATTTTATAATATATTTTAATATCTCGCCGTGAAGTTTTCCATTGTCAATCATAATCCATCCTTAATACATTATTCGAAACTATTCAATGTCTACCCTGTCTTCCGCCTTTTTAGGAGCGGTTACCACGATAAATGTTACCATAAAGCCTGACGTATTTTTAAATTTATGCTTTTGCCCCGGCTCGATGCCGATTCCCTGGCCGCTTAACAACTCATAGTCTATCCCTTCTAGTTCCATCGTTGCTTTTCCATTCAGTATGTAAAAAAATTGCCTGCCTTCTTTATGAAAATGCCTTTTTTCACTTTTTCCCGCAGGCACTTCTTCCGAAATGACGCTTAATTCTTCTTTTTTCAATAAGTGCCATCCAAAACAATTATCCTCCCACATATATTTTTCGCAATTATTTATATCGACTACTACAGGCATTTTTATTCTTTCCTTCTTAATATTCAATTCTACCATAAATTTCAAGATTCTGACCTGAAACGATCGTGTATTGTTTTATTGTGTAATTTTAATGATCATATATGACAAATAAATCCATTTCATTATTGTGCAGGCAAAAACACACCGTTAGAATTTTCCGAAAAATCGAATCTGCTTAATGAACAGGAAGACTCATTAAAACTTTGCGGCCTTTATCACTGGAAAGAGCCCAGGCTGCAAATTCTTTGATCACAGCTAGAGAAAGATCGTTCCCCTTCGCATCCATGAAATTGTGGTCCAAATCTGCAATAGATAAATAAAGAACGTTTCTTTTTTCCTGACGGCGAAGTAATTCAAGCACAAAAGTATCCGCACCGCCGATAGGAGCGTGAGTGTCCCGTGACCCGTTTGCCACAAAAACCGGAACCATGCTTTCGCGGACATCCTCCATAGGAGTGGATTCGATAGCATAGCTTCGCCAGCGCTTTAACGGATAGCCGCCATACTTCCCCTCAGCTTTTTCCGAGGTCAGCCAAATAACATCGTCAAAGATTGCCATGGCCTTTATATTGTCTTTTTGTGCGCGCGCTTCAAGGATAAAATCGCCAAATTGCGACGGAGAAGCCCCGGCCATAAGCCCGAGCGCGAGAATGTCCTGATCACCGAGTGTTTTGGCAAGACCGGTGGTAACATCGACGCCCTCTGAGTGCCCGAGAATGGCCAGCTTGCCAAACCACTTTTCGCGGCGAAGGGCTCGCACACAATCCTCGAGATCTTTAACACGATCAAATTTGCTGAGCGCACCATAATCGTCCCTGCATCGCGTTCGTATATCGATAGCTGCAATTTCAGGAGGAATTGGCTCAAAACTCTTTACGCCCCTTCGCTCCATTACCACCGTGATAAAACCAGTCTTCCGGTAAAAGGAAGCGTCCGTGGTAAAAAGAGGCGAATTAACTTTTCCGTTCTCTTTCACATCGAAAACAGGGCGGCATTTGGATCCCGTAACCAGAAGTAAAACCGGTTTTTTTTCGGTAGTATCCCCGGCAATATAAACATCAAGAGTCTGCATGCCAGGTCTTTCGACTGTCCACTTTCTCCAGCCGGCAAGAGGAGTCTTGAGTTCTTTTGCACCTATTTTAATTTCAGATGTTGCCGGCGACGTATAAACTGCAATCTGAGCCCCACCAGACTGCCCTAAATTCTTTTCCTTTCCAACCGCCGTAAGAAAAGAAAAAGCCGCTAAAATAACTAATAACAGAATCATCGAAATTAATCTTCGTAAAATCATTTTTAAGTCCTCCATTATAAAAATCAAATAATTCATTTGTCCTCAAAAACATTTTTTCCAAAAACATTTTTTCTTATTTTCTTATATAATGGGGCATTTGAAATGGTATTTCCATGGAAATTTCAACTAATCCGCCATATTCGCCGCTATCATACCAGGGAGCCTGATAAATCAATTTTTTGATGCCGTTCTTTTCAATCGTATAACTATGTGTAGCAGGATTAATAAGCATTTCTTTCAATTTACTTTTTGCGGGTTCAGGATGGCAATCGATCAGGTTAGTGCCTATAAGGTCTTTACCATATTTTTCAAAAGTTTTCATGGCTTTATCGTTCATTTCTAAAATTATTCCGGTTTTATCGCATACGGTTACGCCTGATTCGAATTCTTTAATCCAACATTTTTTTTGCATTTTACACCTCATATATTTTAAGATTTTTTGTCATTAAATTTTCTTTTAGTCAACGATTAAAAGTTTGACGCCGTTTGCCGTCGATGATCTATGAGCGTCGGTATTATCGGCAACAATATAGCACATACCTTTCGTGAGTTTGTCTTTCCTCCCGTCTTTTAATTCGGATACGAATTCTCCTTCTAAAACATACACCACATGACCTTTTTCACACCAATGATCGGCTTGATAACCCGGAGAGTATTCTACGATTCTAAACCTGACGTTTCCCTTTTTAATTACTTTCCAGAACGCTTTTCCGGTAATTCCATTATGCTCTTCTGCAGTTAAATCTTCCGGTTTGAATATTTCAAATGGGATATCTTTAATTTCCATAGATTCCTCCTGAGCTGATTAAGCTAGTTTCATTTATCATTATTTCATACCTGTAATATGTATCTATTCTGATCGAAGGAAGTAATTTTTTTGTGAACGAATTTACATAAAAAACCGCATCACCGCCCAATACGCGCATTGACGGCCGAAATTCCGAATTTGAAAGCATTTCTGAACCCCAATCATCTTCGATAATGCCAAACCCGTATCGCTGCGACCATTCAACAATGGCGGCAAGTTCCGCCGAAGTGTATGAATAGCCGGTAGGATTTTGAAAACTTGTTACTACATACACGGCGCCGGGTCTTTCTTTTTTTAATATACGCTCCCATGCGCAAAGATCGATTCCGTTAAAAGGGTCCAGCGGCAATCCTACGGTTTTAAAATTTCGATCACAAGCAATGCCTGCTTAATTATAACTGAGACCAAATAGTAAGTCAATGATGATAATTTAATTACATTTTTTTAATTTTACATTTTGCTTGTTTTTTGATATAATGACATTAAAATTTTATTAAACTGGACGGGATCAAATGTCTAAAAAAATCGATGAAATACTTAAAAATACGGCATGCGCCAAGACGCAGGAAGCCGATCTTGAAAATGTTTATACCGCGAAGCTGCCTTCTATCACCAAAAAGATAGTTAAATCGCTCGAATCTGAATTTTCGCTCGATCATGTAGGTTTTCCCATGGTGCCATCCGACGAATCGATCTTTGAAATAGTCGAATTAATGCGCGCTATACTGTTTCCAGGCTACTTTGGCGAGCAGGAACTCGACCGGCCGAACGTGGAATATTACCTGGGCAGTAAAATTATCGCGCTTTATAAAATTTTATCCCAGCAGATATCTAAATGTAAAATGCACGATTGTAAAGACCGACTTAAAGTATGTTCGAAATGCACGGCCGTCGGTAAAATCGAAGCCATTAATTTCATCAATAAAATACCCGAACTGCGCGAAAAATTATCTAAAGACTGCCGGGCCGCCTTAGACGGCGATCCTGCTGCGCAGTCGGCCGATGAAGTGGTTTTCTGCTACCCCGGTTTTTTCGCGGTAACCATCTACCGCGCGGCGCATGAATTACATATTCAGAATATACCTCTGCTGCCGCGTATGCTAACCGAATACGCTCACGCTAAAACCGGCTGCGACATCCATCCGGGCGCCAATATCGGCGAGAGCTTTTTTATCGATCACGCCACCGGCGTCGTTATCGGCGAAACGACCGTAATCGGCAACAGCGTTAAAATTTATCAGGGCGTTACCCTCGGCGCACTGAGCTTTCCGCGCGACGAAAACGGAAATATAATCCGCAACCGCAAACGCCATCCGACCATCGAAGATAACGCGGTGATATACTCTAACGCGACTATCCTCGGCGGCGACACCATAATCGGCAAAAACGCCGTGATCGGCGGCAATGTATGGATAACCCGTTCAATCGCAGCCGGCAGCAAAGTTATTATCACGCCGGACGAATCGCAACGGTTGATAATTGACCAAAAGAAAGATAAACAGAAAAAATAAGTTAAAAATTTAATATTCGAACGCTGAATACATAATTAATTAAAAGGCCGCTGCGGCCACTTTCTATAATAAATACGGAGGCAAGAATGGCAGATCTTAAACCTAAAAAACCCACTAAAATGGAAGAATTAAAAATCCCCGACCGCGTCATCGTTTTTTTAATATTATCGGTTCTTAAAGACGCCGCAGTAAACGGTGAAAGCGAATTCGGCATTTCTGAAAAATTGAAAATCCCGAATTTCGTTATCAAACCCATAATTACCGACCTTAAAGAAAAAAGCAAATTCATCGAAACTTTTACTTCGCAGATAACCAATCAATTGCACTACCGTATTTTAACCGCCGGCGACGCGGCCCATTCAGAAATGATGGATAAATATAAATATAAAAGCTATATAGCGCCGGTAGCTTTCGAAGATTACTGCAAAAGCGTCGAAGAACAATCATCGCGGCTCAATCTTAACATTAAACTCGGCCATATCAACGAAATATGCGAGCAGCGCGGCCTCCACCTCTCCGACGATTTCAAGATGGAGCTTAAAACGCTTATCACAAACAGAAGGCCGTTTCTTATTTACGGCCCTCCCGGCAATGGCAAAACCGCCATCACCGAAGTTCTGCATAATCTTTTAGACTACACGATTTATCTGCCGCATTCAATTTACTTAAACGGCGATATCTACCCGTTCTTCATTGACGGAGTTCATGAATCCCTCGATTCGACCATAGATAAAGAAACGCTTAAAACCTACGATAACCGCTGGGTTTACGCCAAACCGCCGAAGATAATCGTTTGCACCAACTCCAGCGTCGAATACTTCGATATGCGCGGCCTTATATTGCCGCCGCAGGTTATAGCCAATCTCGGAATGATGATAATAGACGATTTCGGACGCAACCCGCCGCGCAATCCCAATCAGAAAAGCTCTATTGAAATATTAAACCGCTTTATAACGCTTTTTGAATCCGAAGCCGACGTGCTTGAACTCGAAAACGGCCGCGCTCGCTTCCCCGTTAAAGAAAGAATCGTGCTTTCATCGAATATGAAAATGGACGATATTCTCGATCAGGCCTTCAGGCGCCGCCTGCCGTTCAACTTAGCCACATTCAACCCGCCCGGCGAGGTAGCCGAAAAAATATTCACCGCCACGGCTAAAAAACTTAACGCCAAACAAAACGACGACGAGCTTAAAAGCCTGTTCACCTTCTTCGACGGGCTTTATAAGCAGAACAACCTATCTGTGCCCGGCTCCGACGCCCGCGATATGCTTACTTACATCCGCTCTACCAAAGACGCGCCAGATCCGCTCGATATTACTAAAGAAGACCTGCATCGCGCCTTCGCGAAACGCTACGACGTTATTAAAGAAAACGTGAATATGTTTTAATACTTGCCGGTTAAAACGGAAAATACAGCCGGATTACATTAAACACTAAATATTAAAATCCGCGCGTTTGGCAGATAAAATGCCCTGACGCGCGGATTTTAACGCTTGTTTATAAATAGCTTTCAGTTTTTTATTTTTATTGTAATTATCTCATTTTATTATATATTTCAAGTGCGCCGGCGTATTCTTTGCTATCCGGGTATTTTTCGACGATCGCCTTATACATGAAACGCGCCTCGAGACCGTTAGCCATATCGGTATTTAAAATATTGCCGATTTTCATTAGAGCCGTCGGCGCATATTTGCTCTGAGGAAACGTATCCACTAACTTAGTGTAGTATTTAACCGCTTCATTCAAATTATTTTTTTCAAGCCTGAAATAAGTTTTGTCTTCTATTCTTTTTTTCTTATACTCGCGCAGGTTGGTCTCGTATACCCCGGCTATGTCAAACAACGTCTTATCAGCGTTCTCATGATCGGGAAACGCCTCGTAAATTTTATTATATGTGTCGACGACGCTTTTATAATCTTTATTTTCCTCATGAATTTTAGCGATACGCGTATACGCTTCGTAAGCGTTTTTATCCTGCGGAAAGCGCTCTATTACCTGCTGATATGTTTTAATCGAATTCTGCGCGTCGCCTTTTTTATCTTTATAAAATTTAGCGAGTTCCATTAATATTTCAGGCGTTTTCTTGTTTTCCGGATAATTATTAATTACTTCATAATATGCTTCGAGTGATTTATCAAGCGTTCTGGAACTCGGCTCCATTTTAGTGGCATATATGTCTTTAACGCGCAGCAGCGATTCGACGGCTATCTGATATCTTGAAAAATCGCGCGAAAGCCTCTCATAAGCTATAATTGCCATATCATAATAACCTTCAGCCTCGTTGATCTGTCCCGTTCTAAAAAGAGACGAGGCCGCATAAGGCGTAACCGGATATTCGATAACGCATTTATCGTAATATTTAAGGGCTTCTTCATTATTTTTTAACTCTTTTTCGTAAAGCTGGCCTATCTGAAAACAGGCCTCAGCGCCAAGATCTGAATACGGATATTTTTCGATAATCTGCTCGTAAGCTTTTATTACATTATTGACCATTACAAAACGGTTTTTTTCATAAATATCCTTCTCGCATTTAGCTATTTGAATATATACTTCAGCCGCCGTTTCGGAGCCGCTATGCTCTTCGACAAAAGCCTTCATCAATTCAAGAGCTTTTTCATGTTCATTAGATGCGATATGCTTTTTAGCAGTGGCTAAAATCCCGGCTGGCTGAGTGCCCGATACAGCTTTAACTCCGGCGGCGCATACGGCTGGAACCGCGTATAATAAATACAACGACAACGAAAAAACAAAAGCGCTTTTTAAATTATCGATAAGTTTTCTTTTTAAATTCCGCATATAAACCTCACTATTATTTTATTTTTTATTCGTTATAATAAACCGATAAATAATCGACAAGCTCGTTCACCTTGAGTTTTTTCTCCACCATATCAGATATTAATTTTCTTTCGTAAAGATCAGTCAGCTCAGTTAAATACGCCGCCTTGATTTTCGGGCCGCCCTCGGTTATCGCAAAAAGCAGCTCAAAATACGCTTTATCAACATCACCCATGGTTTCGAGTATTTTCGAATAAAACAGATGACACTTGTAATTAAGCTGATCGATATGAATCGCCTTTACACAAGCCTGCTCCGCGCTTTTTATGTCGCAAAGCCCTTCGAGATAAGTTTGAGTAATCTCGATTAGCGCATCGATATTGAGCGGATCGGCCTGAACAACCTCCCTGAGCTTGATTAATTTCTGAGTATTCATTTCACGCTCATTTTTGAGCCTCGGAAAATCTTCAACTAATGATTGAATAACCTGCTGAAAATCTTTATACTCATGCAGCGTCATTTTTTTGCGCATGCCAATTTCATAAATGCCTTTAGCTATCGTGAAATTGCCGAATTTAGAAGCTAAATGACATATTTTATAATACGGCCTGAAATCATACGGCCTTAAATCCATTATACGCCGCCAGTGCTCGATTGCACGATTATAATCCATGCTTTCCTCGTATAATTCAGCGATTTTAATATGCGCGTCGAAAAAATCACGGTTAAGGCTTAAAGCCCTCTGAAGATTATAAACCGCAAGTCGATGGTTAAAACTTTCACACAATAAAGCAGTTTGATAATGAAGCATTGAAGAATTAGGGTAAATTTCAAACCTGTTGTCGATTTCACGCATCGTCCTTAAAACGTTGACGAATCTGTTAACGAAAGGCTCGTATTTAGAAAGCGGATGAGGCTTGAATTTATAATACCTTACTTTATTCGCTTTTTTAATATTACGCACAAAACTTTCTACGTCGCCGCCGGCAAGCTTCGCAATGGCAAGCAGCACGAAAGTTTCAGCGGACGGCGAGCCTTTTCTTATTTCAGCCTCCATGGTGCCGGCAAGCTCCGACGCGCTTATCTGCATATAATTTTCAATGCGCGCATACTTTTGATATAACGACGAACCGCCGTTAACCGCCGCGTAAGATACCGCCGGATTATTAAAATCACCCGCCACAGAAAAAAATATAAGCGCAGATATAACGATTAATGTAAACTTAAATATGAAAAATACCGCTTTAACTCTTGATTTTATTATCATTTCTTCTCCGTCAGCCATGGCTTATTTTATAGTTGAATGTTCATTCACAAGATAATATATCTAAATTACGATAAACGCAAATAACACATTTACCTTCTTACTATATCGACAAATATATCGCTGGCTTGAATAAAAAAGAAAAATGCTTAAATCTCATTGAAATCGCAAGTTTTATGGAAATATAAAACCGTTTGGGATGTTAAACACGCTTAGACATTTATAGCGTTCAGACCGTTCAGACCGCGACGGGGGAAAAGAAAGG
>DIVV01000147.1 GCA_002423385.1 bacterium UBP16_UBA6123 | reverse complement strand
AAGGCGTACTATTTACGCACCGCCGGAATTTAATAATAATGCTCGCGGTAAGGCTTTAAAGCATAACAACTTTTATTATATAAAAGCATTATTTAACTTGATTAAGCAGATTTACAAAGAGTTTTCTCACATGCCATTCAGTTAATTTTTAGCGGTGCGATTATCAATGACGATTTACAACAATTTTTCCCGCGAGCTGCAACGCATAGTTGCTGTAAGGCCTTTATTGCTACGCATTCGCGTGCGCAGCACGCGAATGCAAACAAACAAGCCAGCAAGAAAGAAATAAAAGGAGTGAGATAAAATGGATTAAAAAAAAGAAAACTTAAAGGCAGGGTTCTATTGTGATATTAAGTTAAAGCCACGACAGAAAAAGCTATCGATAAACAGACAATATGGCGTCAGGCAATTTGCGGATAGAGAGTGGGGCATAGGGAGGGAGAAAGGGTTGCTAACCCTTTCTCCCTCCCTTCAAAAGAATAATTTTTTAATTATCTGAGGATTCAATAAAAAAAAACTTCATTATAAATTCATTATAAAAACCGTATAAAAATATTGACTACCGGGAGATATTCGTATATAATATAACAGGACAGAAAAATAATTATTATTAAATATTATTAAATTTCGGGAACTAATTTCGTCTTTTTCAGTATAATATCACGATAAGCGGCCTTGCCTGTACGGTTCATGCATGGTTGTTTTATTTTCACCGTTTTGTTAATTATTTTAAAAAAATAGAAAGGGTGTAAAATTATGAAAATGTCAGAATTTTACAACAATCGTAAATTAAAAGGGTTATTCAAATTTTTAGCCGTTATAACCATTGTAACCACGCTTCTGACCGCGTGTAAAATCGATGTGATAATGGCGCAAAATGCCGCTGCGGCCCAAAACTCGACGGCAGTCTCGACCACGCTCGAATCGCGGCAGGAAGCTAATGCAACTGAAGTTTACACGAAAATGAACGCCGCTTATGAGCGTTACTTGAGCCTTCTTGGTGAAGGCCGTGAAAATTCGACCGAAGGCAGCGAGGCTTTTGACCAGTATGCCCGCCTGAAGGCGCAATACGACGAAATAAGCGCCGCCGCGGCCGCATCGGGTTCCAGCTCCGCGGCGCCTTCCATCGACGGCATCGCCGAAAACGTCATTGAAAAAGGCGGCCAGATAGCCGGCGGCGTGGTAAATAAAGTAAAAGAAGATATAGCCCCGACCGACGGCAAAAAAATGTCGCTTCTCGAAAAAGTGGCCTGGGGCCTCGCTAAATCTATCATCCCCACGGCGGCGGTTCTCGCATTCGCATCGATAGCGGCCTTTCCCATCGTCGGCCTGATAGCCGGAGCCATGGTAATAGGCGCGGTTACTTCAGGCTCTCTTACATACCTTTTCGAAAAACGTTCAAATAAATTCCGCGACAATAAAAAATCGTCTATGGAAATACTCCGCGACGTTACGGTATCGGCGGTGACCGACGGAATTCTCGCGCCGTTTACGATGGCCACGGGCGGGCTCGCCGCCACATTCGGCAAGGCGTCGTCAAAAATCATCATTCAAAACGCCATACGCGGCGCGGCGGTACAGTTCCTTGGCCAGAGCGCTGCCGCGGGCGCGGGCGGCCTGGTAAAAAAAGCATGGGCCGACAATTACTTTCATTACGACGATAAAATAAAGGCGCTTCAGCAGGAGGCGCAGCAGATATTCGACAAACACGCCGCGCCCGGCTCAGCCCCGCTTTCCGACGCCGAAAAAGTCCGGCTGAATCAAATCGCGGTTTCAATAGATGAGATGAAAGCGCAGGATTATTCAGTCGACCACTTTAAAAAAGACCTCCAGCGCGCGGCGCTTTCATCTTTTATAACCGGCGCTCTCGGAGCTTCGATGTCGGGCGTAGCGGCCAACTCGAAAGCCGCCAATCTGGCCTCGCTTAAATTATACGGCAACACAAGCAAGGCCGGCGCGATAGCCAACTGGGTAACTTCTAATCCTACGGCCTTTCTCAACGGCAGCGCTCGCGCCGCGCTCGAAAAACACTACATCCAGGATAAAATAAAAGAAACGGCTGAAGCGCGCAATAAATACTCGCCCAGCAGCGTCTCTTACTACTACTACGACAACGAAGTAAATCGCTTGCAGGCGCAATACGATTCGATCAATCCATGGAAAAAAGGCCTGGAGGCCGGCATCGTCAATTTCGCCGTTCAGAGCGTATCGCTCGGCGTATCGCTCGGCAAAGAAAAATTAATTAATCAGCCGCAGCGCGATAAAATCGCCGTTAACGAACGCTACCGCGCTCAATCAAAAGAATGGCAGGAAGCCGATAAAATCCGCCAGAAGATCGATGCGCTCAAAGAAAGTAAAAAACCCGATCCCGCCAATTACACCGACGTAATTAAATACTCTAAAGATAAAAACGCCTTTAACAGCCAGGTAAATAAACTCGAACATGAAGCGGCGCGCCTCGAGATCAAAGCCGTCGAAGCGCAAAAACTGCCCGACAATCTTAAATTAATGGAAACGGTTAAGCAGAGTTACGCTCGCGAACAGCAGCTTGAGCGCAATCTCGAATACGCCCGTGTCATGGGCCAGGATAACTATCTTAACGCGTTCAAGTTAAAAATGCGCGAAACGAACGACAGTTATAAAAATATGGACGATTCGCAATTAACGGAGCTGGCTAAAACCGAAATATCGAACCAAAATAAAATAGCCTTCGAAAAAGCGCGTCTCGAATTAGCCGCCATCGATGAAAAAATCGACAAAGCCCGCATCGTCAAAGACGCCGACGGCAAAGATATCGACAGCATGGAATCTCTTCGTGAATTCGCGCAGAACGGCCGCGACCTTTCGCCACAGGAAATGCGCGCCATCGAGTTTCAGGCGGCCAGGATATCGCCGTCAGTTTACAAAGCTAAAGTAGTTAACGTAAAAATAAATGAAATGCGCGCCACCGGCGCAAGCGATGAACAGATAATAAAGGCCTCCGATCAAATCTACGCGGCGGCTGAAAAACAGATGCTTTCTAAATACGGCAATAACTGGACCAGCGTAATGTATGCCGAGCTCGCCTCTAAACAGCTCAATCAGATGCGTTATAACGACGAAGGCAGCGTCGACTTAAAAGAACAGATGAAAAAATTAATCGGCGTCGAAGCGCCTAAAAAAATAGAAACCGATATCGTATCGCATTATAAAAATGAAGTCAACGCTTCCATCGAAGAGCAGTTGATGCCGGATTCAAAAGTTATCGGTGGCGACGACCTCGGCTCCTTATTTATAAACACTTCGCTATCGTCATTGTTTAAAAAATTAGTAATAGAGGAAGGTTCGTCTAAATTAATGGACTCGGCTTACGGCGGGGTAAAAAGCACGATCGGCTCTCCTATAAACGCTATCCAGAACAGCGTCATAACTCCCGAAGAAGCTTCGATAATAATGCAAAACAGAAGTCACGGCCGTATTAACGATTAATAATTTCAAAAAATGGAGCGCGCGATAAAATGAATGTAAACTACACCGATAAAATAAACTCGCTTAAATTAAGCGAGTCGTATAAAGAAAAGCTGATACACTTCGTTAATTCGATAAATGAAATATTAAAGCACGACGATTTTAAATGCTTCGTACTCTACGGCGACATTCTCGGCGATAACTTCAAAGAAGGCATCTACAGCGGCGGATTTCTTATTATTCCAGCCGAAGCCGACATTGCCCTGCTCGAAAAACTCCACATTCCGGTTCAAACGGCGGCCGCTGAGTTAAATATAGTTCCTCTCATAATGACTTTCGAAGAAATTCTTCTGTCGGCGGACGTATTTCCGGTTAAATTTCTTGAAATCAAAAGCAATTACATGGTGCTCACAGGCGAAGACCTTCTTTCAGAGCTAAACATACCTCAGGAAAATATCCGGCTGCACTGCGAACAGGAATTAAGAAATTTTTCATTGAAACTCAGAAACGAATTCATTAGTATATTTCCAGACGAGTTTAATATGTATAACTCTCTTATTAAATATCTTCCAGAACTTTTATCTACCATTAAGCTTTTCGTCGAGTTCAAATCGGGTAAAAAATTCATGAAAATATCCGATGCGCTCGCCTGCTTAAAAGAAAATTTTGGAATTTCATACGAGTCGATAAATGAAATGATCAATCTGCGTAAAAACAATTCAGTGCTCACCTGCGAAGAAATAAAAGATATATATTCAAAACTGAATATAATGCTTATCGAATTAACCAGAAAAGCCGACGCGCAGTAAAAACCGCCGCTCTTTATGTATTAATTTTAATTATGATAAAGTATAAATAAGTAAGTAAATAGGTAAATAAGTAAAAACGCCGTAAATTTTCACTTTTGAAAAATTCACGGCGTTTTTTTATTTTGAAAAGTTCCTTCGGATAATCTGCTCAACTAACAATTAATGATTGATATTTGATAATCATCAGTTAATCAATCAACAGATAGCCGAATTAACGTGCCAGGTACTGATCGAGTATATCGTCAACTTCGTATTTTTTAACCTTCTGCGCTTCGTGTATCATAGCGATAACGTTATCGTTAAAGGTAGGCCGGTTCTCTTTGAATATAACGCCGGTATATAAAGTTTTGGTGTTTTCGGCCACTTTAAAAGCCTCGACTTTATCGGTCGGATCGTAAAAATACTCGGGCAGCGGAACGCATTTTTCTTTCATAACTTTAAAATATTCCATGCCACGGTAAGTTACGCAGGGCGATACCACGTGTATAAGTGAAAAACCTTCATGCTGGATACCCTGTTTGATTAAATCGGCGAGCTGGTTGATATCGCCGGCGAAACCGCGCGCTAAGAAACTAACGTGATATGAAAGCGCGAGGCTTACTATATTAAGCGGCGTATCGATAGAGCCGTAAGGCGTGGTGGTAGTTTTAAGCTCGAATTCGGAAGTGGGCGAAAGCTGGCCTTTAGTAAGGCCGTATATCTGGTTATCCATAACGATATAGGTCATGTTGGTATTGCGTCTGGCAACATGAGGCATGTGACCGCCGCCTATGGCGAAACCGTCGCCGTCGCCGCCCGCAACTATTACAGTGGTTTCAGGCGAAGCCATCTTAACGCCGGAGGCGATGGGAATAGCGCGGCCGTGAACGGTATTGAAGCCGTAAGTGGAAACGTAACCCGGAATGCGGGAAGAACAGCCGATACCCGATACTATGGCCACTTTTTCAGGCTCGAGCTGAAGCATGTTAAGCGCGCGGTAAATGGCGTTGACGACGCCGTAATCGCCGCAGCCTGCGCACCATATAGGTTTAAGCCCTGATTTATAATCGTTGATGACGTATTTATTTTCGATTTTAACTTCCGAAGCGCCGGATACCGTATTAGACGATGTTGACATTTGAGCTGCCTGTGACATTAAAATGCCTCCTTTATAACGTTTCTGATTTCTTCTACGGAAAAAGGATCGCCGCCGGAGCGCTTATAAAGTTTGGCGTCATCCGGAAGGCCGACATAGGATTTAAGGTAAAGATAAAACTGTTTTGAATATGACATTTCAATTACAAGCGTCTTTTTAAGTGAAGAAATAAAGTTTTTAAGCGGGAGTTCCGGCACCGGTAACAAAAGTTTCGGCACTATTGCTTTAATTTTATAACCGTTATTATTGAGAGTTCCAAGGACTTCTTTAACTACGCCTCGCGTCGAGCCCCAGCAGATAATTCCGCATGTAGCGTCTTCGGGGCCGAAAGTTTCGACGAGATCGTCTTTAAGCTCTTCAAGTATTAATTCAAATTTTTTATAACGCTTTTCATTCATTTTTTCGTGCATTTGAGTGCTCGCGGCAGGTGAGCCTTTTTCGTCGTGCTCGATACCCGCGGCAAGATACATGCCTTTTTTGATTCCGGGCCAGCTCATCGGAACAACTGGATTAGTGCCTAATTTATAGCGTTTATAACCTTCTTCGATAATTTTTTCGTCAGGCTGCTGTCTTTCGTAAACCATATCATGATATTTATTTTTTTTGATTTCGTTGACTTCGATAGAGGTTTTACGCTGACCGATAAATTGATCGGATAATATTATAGCGGGCAGTTGATACTTTTCGGCGAGATAAAAAGCCTTCATAGTCATTTCGAAACAGCTTTTAACCGAATACGGCGCCACGACCACTTTCGGAGCGTCGCCGTGAGTCGCGAAAAGAGCCTGCTGAAGATCGGCCTGCTCCATTTTAGTGGGAAGTCCGGTTGACGGCCCGCCGCGCATAACATTTAAAATTACGGCCGGAAGTTCTGCTATAGAAGAAAGTCCGATCATTTCAACCATAAGCGAAACGCCGGGGCCGGAAGTAGCCGTGAAGGCTTTTTTGCCAGCGAAAGAAGCGCCGATTACCATGCCGAGCGCGGATATTTCATCTTCGGTTTGTATCATCTTACCGCCTACTTTGGGATATTCGCGGCTTAATATTTCCATTACCTCCGAAGAAGGAGTTATCGGATAACCGGCATAAAATCTGCAGCCGGCGTATAAGGAAGCGATAGCCACCATTTCATTTCCAGTCATCATTAATTTAGGATCGGAAACACTATAATTTAAGCCGTCAAGCGGCACTTTGCCCTTCATGTTTTTTTCGCCGAATTCATAACCGGCGCGCAGGGCTTTTAAATTACCCTCAACTACCGCGGCTGATTTCTTTTTAAACTTCTGCTCGAGAGATTTTTCTATTTTTTCGATAGGCAGTTTAGCCAGATTGGTTAACAGACCTATAATTACTATATTTTTAGCAATTTCGGTTTTAGCCGTTTCAAGAGCTATTTCTTTAAAAGGAACTTTAAAAACGAATTTTTTAAATTCGGGTTTGAGCGGAATATCTTCGATGGAAGTAGCGTCGCCTTCAGGGTATATGATTATAGTGTTTTCGTGAACTTCGAGTTCGGAACGGTATGCTACATAATCGTTCCAGTTGAACGCTATAAGGATATCCACTTTATCGCCCTGAGTTAAAACCATTTTAGAAGATATTCTGGTTTTAGAAAGCGACTCGCCGCCTCGTATCTGCGCGCCGTAATTTTTTACCATCATTGAATAAAGGCCAAGCATCGACGCGGAAGACGCCAAAATTTCTCCGGCTGAGACTACGCCATCGCCGCCGCGGCCTATCATACCTATTATTAAATCATCTACCATACCCTACCCCCGGTTATTATTAATTTAACACTTTATACTACTTACATTACCGATTTGTTATATTCTAACACAGCCGCTATTTTTTTTCAAGCATAATGGACAATAATTAATAATATTTAAGAAATATCGAAATTTTAAAATTTTTGTTGCGCGTGATTAAAAAAAATGCTAAAATGGATACGGAAACGATTTTTGCCTGATGAGGTAGTTAAATGACGGACGCTAAATTAAGCGGCGCTAATATTTTTTTAGCCAACGATAACTATAACACTCTCATAGAAATCAAAAGCCTTCTCGAAGAAGCTGGCTATCGCGCTATCGATACTTTCGCAAACGGCAACGAGCTTTTATTTGAGTTCAAAAATAAAAAACCGGATTTAATAATTTCGGATATCTGCATGCCGCAGGTTGACGGTTTTCAGCTTTTACGCGAAATAAAATCGCATCCAGATAAGCTCGTCAACTCCACGCCAGTAATTTTATATTCAGCCATGTTCAACGATTTCGAAACTCGAAAATTAGCTAACGAACTTGGCGCTGATCATTTTTTCAACTTTCCCTTCGAAACCGGAAGTTTTCTCGCCGCCATAGATAAATCTCTACACCTGAAACTGCGGAGCGATATCGGCTCCGCAGACGAAACTTCTACAGCGTCCGATGAAATAAAAATCGTAATTCTCGAAGACGATAAATTCAGTTCACGCTTTCTTCTGCACGCTCTTAAAGAGCTGAATTATAAATTATACGCCGCCGAATCCATAGCCGAATTCGATTTAATATACGAAGAAAATAAGCCGCAGATATGCATTATAGATTATAACCTTCCCGACGGCGACGGAATCGAAGTGTTAAAAAAAATTAAAAATTTAAATAACGAAATAAAAGTAATAATGATGACCGCTATTACAAACGAGCGTATGATAGACGATTTTATTAAAGAAGGCGCCGATAATTTTATAAATAAACCCATTAACGTACGAAACCTTATCGCCGCCATTAAAAACGCCGCCGAATCTATCGGCGTGTCAAAAAAAGACGTGGCGGCCATAGAAGAAAATTCACAAAAGACGCGATACGACTTTTCACCTGATTTTCACGACATCTTTTTCAGCGTTCCGACGGCCCTGGCGGTAATAAACGAACGCCTCGACTGCCTGGTATATAACGCCGAATTCGGTTCCATATTTAAATCGCGCGCGAAAAATCCCCGGCTCGTTGACGATAACGAATCGCTGAGCATCGAAACGATACTCAGCGACGAAGAAAACGAAAAACTTAAAATCATTCTCAGCGATATGGCGAGGAAAAAAACGGGAATAAAGCAAAACTTTACTTTTTCCGGCCCCCGGGCGGACGGACGCGAATGCGTTACGGATATAATCTCCATTAAGAGCGCTGAACGAAAAGGCGTTTTAAGCGATGATAATATCTTTTATATATCGCTTGGCTGCTTAAATTAATTTGTGCGACGGCTGCGCAGCGTTCTTTCGTTTTTTTTGGCGTCTTTATTAATTTCAACCGCGCTGGTTTTATGTGTGTGAAGCCTGACTTCTGAAGTTTTTTCAACGGCCGGCTCGACTTTTATTTTATTAAACGCAGCCGCCGCGGTTTCGAGTTCGTTTAAAAGATATATATTACGCGCGCGCTCTGAACTTAAATCGAGCGTTTTTTTATCGATATGCTCGATTCTTTTAGTTATTCTCTCACGAAGTTTTTCGATTTCATTCTTCAACCGCGCAAAGCGCACAGCCGGAATCGGATCGCCGCTTTTAACGAAATATTTTATTTTTTCTATAAATCCGCTCTTATGTTTATTGTTTTCGACCGCGCCGCTCCGCGTCCTTTTGTCTTTGCCCGCCGCGTCGCCGGAAACGCCAGCCTCCGAATCCTGCCGGCCGTAAGCTCCGCCGCTTAAAACAACTAAAACAAATGCCGCCGCACATACAATAAAACCGGCATTTTTATAAAAGGCATTTCCAATATTTAACTTTTTACTAATAGAACTACTAATCATAAACCACCTGACTACTTTTTAATATACTTTGATATTTTATCAATATAACTATGGGCCTTTTGAGAATAACCGCCGCCATTATCCAGAGCGATAATTTTATCGAAATCCAGTTTAGCCGCCTCGTAAATTTCTAGATTAAATAAAGACTGGCCGCGCTTGAAATAAGAGTCGAGCAATACCTTTTTTAAATCCGCGTTCTGAGGATTTTTAACGACCAATTTTGAAAGCGAATTAATAGATTCGCTGAAGTGACCTTCATTTAAATATTGCCTGGCCTGATCGAGCTGATCGTTAATAGTAAAAGACGGCGCAGGGGCTGACGGTGGCAAAGCCGCCGGGTTGCCTTCGGGCGCCGCCGGGGCGACGGGGTCGGCCTGAGTCTGGGAGCTATCGCCGGCAGTTTCGGCCGGCTGAGTAATCGATTTAACCAGAGTCACAAGCTGCTGATAATCTTTTCCCTCGACGACAAACCAGTAAATAGAAAAACCGCCGGCAATGCTCAATGCAAATAAAAACAGCATTATAAAAAGCAGCCTGAATAATGAAATCCGGCGCACTGGAGCTCCCGACGGTAATAAAACGGGCTGCTCCTGCTTTATGTTCTGTTTCGACGAAGCCGCTCCGGCAGAGGCGGAACCGGCCGTTTGATGCTTCGGCTGGGTGGTTTTTGACGAAAGCGAGGCTTGCTGAGTTTTAACGGCGGGCACACCGGCCTGAGAAGGCTGCTTTGCCGCCTGTGGCTGCTGTTTGGCCGCCTGCAATTTTAACGCGGCCTCCGGTTTTTCCTTTCGTTTAGTTTCCGCGCGTTCGAGCGCCTCTCTGGCCTTCTGCTGGACCGATTCTACTTTATCGCTCACGGCGATGGAAATAAGCTCCATCGCTTCATCGCTGGCGATTTCGCCCAGAACGTAAAGCGCCGATTCGCGCATCTGCGCTTTAGTCGAAAACATCATGGTTTTTAGACGGGCCAGAATCAACCGACCGGCCGACATATTGCTCTGCGCGTATTTCCAGACAGCCTTAACCACGTTGGCCCTGACGCGGTTATCAACGTGATTTATATGCTTGATAAGCTCTTCTATACATTTGGCGTTTCCGAGGTTTTCGAGCGCCTCGGCGGTATTAGCCACCACGCGCATATCTTCATCTTTTAAAAAGCCGAGTACCGCTTCCATATTTTCACGGCCGCCAAGCCTGCCGACGGCGCTGATAAGCGTCGCTTTTATAAAAGTGTTTTTTTCCGTCGCAAGCCTTTTAATAAGCTGGTCTAAAGAAGATGAATCATTTGCATCGATTAATTTCTGTATCCGCTCGATTTCTTTGCGTGTAGCTTCGTCGATCATCTTAACGGGTTCTGCCGCCACGCCGCTATCGCCCGAGGATAACGCCTCAGAAATTTCCGCCGGCTGTTCAGATTTTGAAGAATCTTTATCAGAGAGCGTTTCAGACGGCGCTTCAACTGAAACAGCCGCTGAAAAAGGTTTTACTTTTTTCGATATTTCTTCGTCCGGTTGATCTTCTTCAGCTTTTTTTCCGGCCTTTACTTCGGCCGCTTTAATGTCCGGCACAAGCTCTTCTGCCGTAATTCGATCATCCGCGGGCGGAGTTTCTTCAATTTCACCGTCGGCGGTGATGACGGTTTCGGGCCCGCCTGAAGCTAAAGAAGGTATTTTACTTATTTCTTCTTCACTTACCGGCTGCTGCGAAGACGCGAACTCGCGTTCGGCTTTGAGTTTAAGCGCGTTATTAAGCGCCGCTTCCGCCTTGATCTTTATTTCGGGATTTTTATCATTTGCAGCGATACTAAGCAGATCTATGGCTTCTTCATCGCCTATTTCGCTTAAAACGAATATGGCGGATTCGCGCATTTGATTTTTAGTCGAAAACATCATTTCTTTAAGACGCTCGAGAACTATTCTATTTGCGGTAACGTTGGTATGCGCGTATTTCCAGATGGCTTTAACCGTATTAGCGCGCACGCGGTTATCCGGATGCGCTACCAATTTAACTATCTGCTCTACGCATTTAGGATTACCGATGCTTTCAAGCGCCTGCACCACGTTTGCAACGACTCGGGCGTCAGGATCTTTAACGAAGGGGAGCAGCGCGTCGAGCTCGCCGCGGCCGCCAAGCTTTCCTACGGCGCTTATAAGAGTAGCCCTTATAAATGTATTTTTTTCAACGGCGAGTGTTTTTAATATCTGCGAAAGCATACTTTTATCGTTAGCGTCTATATAAGACTGTATCCGGTCGATTTTAGCGCGCGTCGCCTCGTCGATGCCCTTGGTGGAATCGGCCTCGCCGCGCGAAAGTTTTTCGATTACGCCGGTTATATATTTGTCTTCATTTTTTTTACTATTTCGCTCGGCATATGTATTTTTAGCCTTTTCGAGCATTACGGACGCTTTCGCGCTTAATTCGATATTATCGCTGAAAGCGGCTTTATCGAGTATATCGATAGATTCTTCATCCGCGATTTCGCTTAAAACATATAAAGCCGATTCGCACATTTCGAGATTGTCCGATTCGGTCATTTGCCTGAGTTTTTCAACGACGTGACGGTTTATGCTCATATTAGAATCGGTGAATTTCCACAGAGCCTTAATTACATTCGCCCTGACGCGGTTATCGGGATGGGAAATAAGTTTAATAAGCTCCTCGACGCATTTAGGATTGCCGAGCCTTTCGAGAGCCTCTACGGTATTGGCTATAACTCTGAAATCATAGTCGCTTAAAAAAACTATAATATCTTCCATATTAGATTTATCGCCGAGCCGGCCTATCGCGCTTATATAAGTGGCTTTGATAAAAGGGTCTTCCTCCCCGGCAAGCTGTTCGAACGCCTCGTTGATAAGCGATGCGTCCTTTTCACGAATGCGCCTCAAAATGTTATCTACGGCCTCTCGCGTGTCTGCGTGCATATCTTCGGGCTTAACCTGCGGCGCGGCGGAATCGCCCGAATCTGGCGCCGAAACGTCTTCAGACCCTGCCAAAGAGTCTTTAGCGGCCGAAAGCTCCGATAGTATTTTTTTAAGATCACCATGTTCTTTTTGAATAAGGGCGAGCGATTTTTTCATGAAATACTTAACGCCCGGGTTCTCGTCGTTTTCAAGGGTTTTCAAAAGAAGCGGAACTAATCTTTTATCGGTAGCGCCTACCAGAGAGGCTGCCGCTTCTTCGCGCACCTCGTCGCTCGGGTCGTTTAATTTTTTTATCAGTGAATTGATATCTATATTTTTATCTGTCATAAGATAAAAATTATAATTTAACCGGTCAAAAAAGTCAAGATTTTTTATCGTTTTTATGCCATTATTATAATAATAATTGACAAACAGCGGAAATATAATTATAATAGTGCAAAAATTAGAGACAAAAATAAGTAAGGATGCATTTATGAATTTTGAATTAATAAGGGCCTCAGAGCTCAAATCACAACTGATCGAATTCGCTTATTCACAGCGGTTCAAAGATCTTCACGATAAAGTGCTCACAACCGTTTTCGCCGATATGAAAAATTACGAAACCGGTCAGATAGAAACCGTTAAAGTCGATCAGTTATCGCCCGAAGAATATTTCAACTTTTTAGACTGGTTCGCCCTGGAATTAAAACATACCGACGGGCGAAGCATTCTCGACTACTTTATAGAAGAAAATAAAGACGCTTTGTGCGAAGACGACGCGGAAGCGCTTAACCGCTGGCGCGATGTTTTTGAGAGCACTTTCAAAGTTAAAAACATTCTCGAAGACGGCTTTCACGTTATCAACTTATTCAACCTCAAAGAATATATTATAAAACCCACCGTATCCATCGAAGAGCTTAAAACCATCGATAAAAATTCTTTTATTAATGCAAGAATAGTGCCCTATAAAAACTATCATATTTTTTCGGGCGCCATACTCCAGCTCGGTTTTGAAACCATTAACGATACTATCGACTATATAGTCGAGATTATGTCGCAGCAGCCCGCTTTATATTTTCAGGATAACAACGAAGGTGTTACCGCCGGTTTTATGCTGCAGAAAAAAGAATGCGAAATATTCAAGCAGCACTTCGGCGACGAAATATTCATCTGCGAAGGCTATAACCTCAAAAAAAATTATGAAGAATTCTATATTAAGGCCTATCCGGCCATTAAAGAGATGAGAACGCTTTTACATCCGCCGAAAAACCCTTCAGAAACCGGCGGCGAAGAAGATAATATAGAAGTCCCTCACGGTTTCGATGAAATATTTAACAAATACCGCGATTTTGAAACCGTAGCAATGATATACGACGATATCGAAGGAATCAATTTTTACCCCGATTTCGATAAATTTCAACGTCTTTTTTCCGGCGATTACATCGAACAGGTCGATTTCATTCCTCCCGAAAAGGGCATGCCGAAAGAAACCTGCGAAATCAAGCCGGGAATATTGCTCGACTATCTCAGAGACGAATCGATATCGCCTCTCGTCTTTAAAAAAATGTATGATCGCTACCCCGGCAACGCTCTGCTGATACTATCAAACGCGCTTAACTTCAACCCCAAAGATTTCAATTACGACGTCGATATTGAAAAATATCTTTTCACCTATAAAAGCTATTATTACAAAACCAAGCCCATACCATCGATTCTACCGGTCGATATCCAGGACTTTATTAAAGAGATAATCGCCGACTGAACGCCCGATAGCTTGTATAACCAATGGCGCGGCGCGAAATGTGCCGCCGCTTGAAATTTAACCGGCCGCACTCACCGGCGCGGCCGCGAAAACGGCGGTTGAATTAATGAGTATTAAAAAAAGAATAATGAAATTCATACTACTTCTTATAGTCGCATATTTCCTGCTTTTGTCAACGCTTCTTTTAAGCGTTGATTCAATAATATTCCCGCGCTTCAGGGCGGCAAACCTTATCATGACGCCAAAAAATCTCGGGTTGAATTACGAGGAAATTTTCGTAGAGACAAAAGACTCCAACAAGCTGTGCTGCTGGTATATCGCAGGCAAAAACACCTGTGAAACGACGCTCATTTATAACCACGGCAACGCCGAAAATATATCCACCGCGCTTCCTCACGCAACCGCCATAGCATCTAAACTCGATGCTAATTTATTCATTTACGATTACCGCGGATACGCAAAAAGCGAAGGCAAACCATCAACTAAAACTTTTTATGACGATTGCGATTCAATTTACAATTACCTGTCCGCGAGGCCGGAACTTAAAAATAATAAATTCGTAATTTACGGCCGCTCGCTCGGCGGGGCCGCCGCTATCCACATGGCTTCTAAATATCCATGCAGCCGGCTTATAACCGAAGCCACATTCGTATCCGTGCCGCGGCATATATGGTTTAATCCCGTGCTTTTTATATTCTACCCGTTCGTAAGCGAATATCTGCCGAGCTCCGCTAAAGCTTCTGAAGTAAAAGCGCCATGGCTGATAATTCACGGCGGCCGCGACGGCGTAATAAGCGTAAAAAACGCCTACGCGCTTAACGAAGTCGATACAAGCGCAAAGCGCTCTTTATATATCGTCGAAGAGGCCGCGCACAACAACGTAATGGCGCTTCGCGGCAATGAATATCTCGATAAGATTTATGAATTCGTTAATAAAGAATAAATAATTAACTATTTACTTGTTTGTTTAATTAACTATTTATTTATTTATTTGTTTGTTTGTTTAATGACCGGCAAATTATTTGTTAATTAACGATAAAACGGCACTTATGGTTTTATTACCATTTATAATTCAGGTTTACGCTGAAACGTTCATACCAATAGCCCGTGCCGTCTTCGATGGCGGCGCTGTCCACGCCCGAATCGGTTTTTAAATAAGACGCCCTTAATTCCAAACCACGCTTTATATTATAAAATCCCTCGAATATATATTTATGATAATTTTTCCAGAACTTTTCAAATTCTTTCGAGCGGCCGTATTCTTCGATAACCATCAGCCCGTAATTTTTAGCGGACGGCATGTATGAAAGATTATATTCCAGGCCGCCGCTATCGTGACGCATCGGCGAATAATATCCGCTGTACTTCTTTTCTTTAAACGCTGTATACTTATATAACGGCCCGACTATCAATTTAAAATCGCCTTTTTTCATTATTTTATTAAATTTCAACGACATATTCTTCTTTGTATTCGAATCTGAAAACACATGATAACCCGCTCCTGATATCATCTCATAATCGTCTCCCATAGAGCGTTTCAATTCAAAGGCCGGCCCGCTCATCGAAATTTTATTTCTAAACGCCGCCGGATTTTCAAATATTATGCTTTTATCGAAATAAAGCGACATATTCAAATGCTTAACTTTATTATAACCTGCGCCTAAAAGATAGCCGGTATTATAGTCATGGCCGACGCGCGGCTCCGAAAAACCATAAACCGAAATGCCGCCAAAAACCTTAACTAACGGTGAAATTTGCGTTTGAATTTTTAAATTGGTAGTCTCCGCTTTATATTTTAAGGGCGAGTTATCCATGAAAATATCGTGATTTCCGTAAGAAACTTTTAACCTGGTGTTTAAATCGATATCCATGGCGATATCGCCGCCAACGCTGTTAACGTTGATAAGATCGGAATCTTTAGTGTTCTGGCGAAATGGTTTGATTTCCGCGCTATGAGCTTCAGCTATAGCGCGCTTCAAAGATTTTGCGTAAGGATAGCCGGCGTCTTTTGCGAGTGCTTCTTCAATTTTTTGCATAGCCTGCCTGTCGAGAGAAAAAACATTGAGCGCATTGGCGTAACCGGTTATAGTTTCGAGGCTTTTTTTATCCGACGAATAGGCTTCGCGATAATAATGAAGGCTTTTATAAAACTTTCCCATCCAGAAATAAGTTCTGGCGATCGAGCCGGTCACTTCCGAATCTAAAGGATGGTCTATCAATATTTTTTTATATTCTTCGATAGCCTGAATATATTTTTTCTGCCATGACAAATTAAGCGCGATATATAAGCGAGCATCATAATTTCCCGGCTTCAGCGCGAGAGCTTCGCGATAATCGCTTATAGCGGCGTCATAATCACGCGACTGTGAATTGAGCTTCGCGCGCTTCATTAAACTTTCGTATTGCGCAGCTCGCTTCGCCGCTAAAGCGTCCCGTTCATTTTTAAGCGCGGCCTGAACTTTTACGGCGTTTTCTTCTTCAGGCGTTTTTCCGTTCCGCCCGGCGGCGATAAGCTCTTTAATCACGCCGGCATCGAGTCCTGATCTTTCCATCGCTTCGGCGGCCTTTAAATAATAGCCTTCAGCGGCTTCTTTCAAAGCGAGCCTTTCATGGCATTGCGCCGCGGCTATAAAAATTTCATAGTCGTTTTTATTGTATTTCAAGTATTTATCGAATCTTTTAATAGCGGCGCCATAAGATGAACGCGACATATAAATAAGCCCGCTATACTTATAAGCCTCTCTTACAGCCGGGAATTTAGCGATGGTATAATTTAATAATTCAGCGGCCCGCTCATAATTCTTTTCGTTATACGCCTTAATTCCACGGCTGAGATAAACCATTGACAATTCTTTCATTCCCGCTCTGACGCGCTCGTCGTTCTTATTGCGCGAAGCAAGTTCAGAATAAAGTTTTAACGAACTTCTGAGATGCCCGCTGAAGGTATATAAACGCGCCATCTCGACACGAATTTCAAAACTTTCTTCTTTATCTTTAATTTCTTCAAGCAGCGCTTTTAAAATATCTATAGCGGCGCCGTATTTTTTCTGCCATGCGTAAACTTTAGCCAGCCCGAGGCCGGCTTCTAAAGTATCCGTTCCCGCCGCCATCACTTCGCCGTAAACCCCGGCGGCTTTTTTATATTTAGATGTCCACGCGAGATATTGGGCATATTGTAATTTAACGTAATTACTGCCGCCGTTCTGCTGATAAAGCGCTTCATACTCTTTTGCGGCGGCTTTTTTCTCGTTATTGAAATAATATGTTTTTGCGAGCGCGATTTTCGCGTCGATATAGCCCGGTGAAACCGCGAGTGTTTTTTTGAACCACTCGCGGGCTTTTTTAAGGTCTTTATTCCACAGATAATTCTGACCGGCGGCAAACATGGCGTCGGCATTACGTGGATCGAATGCCGCTATTTTTAAATATATAGCGGCGGCTTTGTCGTAATTTTTCAAAATACTTTCCCGGCGGGCCTCTTCAAAACACAGTTCAACCTCGCATTTAGTCATTTCTTTCAATTCTTTTTTTACGCTTTTATAAAAATCAAAAAACCTTTGAGTATAAGAATTATCATTAAGCCGCGCAATTAAAATTTGATCGCCGCCTTCTATCAAAGCCGCCGCGGCCGACTCGATAAATAAAAGCGATAATAACAGAAGCGCCGCCATAAAAGAAAATGATATTGACGAAATGATTTTATTAATTAATAATTTATAATATCCAATGATTTTTTCGCATTTTTTATATTCTTCATATTCTTCA
>DIVV01000105.1 GCA_002423385.1 bacterium UBP16_UBA6123 | reverse complement strand
ATATATTTTTATTTCGCACACCCTAGTAATTGAGAGTGATTGCATTCATCGAATTAATATGATATAATTTTACCACGTTAAATCATAATTAAAGGTGAGGCGTTTGAAATTATCTTTAAGGTTTGTACTATTCATATACCTTAGCGTTTTATTTATGACGCTTTTTTCCGCCGGCGAATCTTTTTCCGATCAGTTTACCGGCGGAGACGGCGTTGTTTTAAATCTCGAAATCGGCTCTGATAAAGGAATGCAGATAATCGAAAATAACGCGGGCGCTGGTCTCGGCGATGAAGACGGCCCGCCCGCAGGTACTATAAAGCCTTTCATACTGCCTCAAAAATTGGTGATCAGCCCTTCGGACGGTAAAATATTCAACTTCGCGGCTTCAAAAGCCGCATCTTTTAAGCTGCTGGACGGCTTTTTTCTTAACGATGCGCGCTTTTTAGAATCAACCGCGGGCGGCGCGGCTAAAATAGCGTTGCTGCTCTCAGACGGCAAAAACGACTATATTCATTTTTTAAAATATGATATTATTTTAAGCGCCATAAAAAATACAGGGTCAAAAATATTGGTGGTCGGCGTGGATAATTCATGTAAAATATCGCCTGCGGCTTATTCTAAAATAACAGGCGCCGTTGGCGATAAAGTGTATCTTTTAGCCTCATCGCAAACGTGCGTCGATAAATACCGCGTGGACGCAGTTAGCGGCGCTTCAGAAAAACTCGCTTCAGCGGAGCTCGATGGTTATGGCGCAGTATTTACGCCTGCGCCCGGCGGCGGCCGTGTAATGGCTTTGAAAGCCTTCGGCGGGGCCGTTAATACCCTTATTTCTCTCGGCGAAGACCTCGAGTTATTGAATTCGTCGCTTATATTGAGCGGGGATACCCGCGCCGTATTAATAGAAACAGCTCTGCCAGACGGCCTGGTCATCGCTTCGGCTTCAAGATATGATAGCGGCGGAGTTTTACGCCGTCAATTTTATTCGCTCGACTCATTCGGGCGAGTATGCCAGCTATCTGAACTCGAACGCTTCGACTATCACCGTCAGGCGCTCGCAGATGAAAAAAATCTATATCTTCTCGAAGCGGACGGCGTTAAAAAAGACGCGCAGAACCGAAGCATGGCGGCTAAGTTGAAATTGCACGGTATAAGCCGCGAAAAGGTCGAAATATTCGTCGATGATTATTATTCAAGGACCGGTTCGGTGGCTGTGAATAAATGGCAGTCTTTTTCAGTGGATATTCCCGCCGAGCGAATCCACAGCGCGGCAGTTTGCACCGACGGCGTAGGCGCATTCGTTTTTAGCGATGACGGAGTTTATTATGATAATAATAAGCTGTCCGTTAAATTGCCGCCGCCGGATAAGAGCGCTTCTGCGCCGGGTTCGTCGCAGGGCCTCTTTGAAGCCGTTTTTGGCGGTGACGGAATACTATATGCCCGCCGTGAAGGCGAAAGTAAAGTTATGAAAATAAAGACAATTCCCGGCGGTATAGCCGATGTTGAAATGATCGAACTGAAAGGATTTTCCGCCGCAGCCAGATTGAGCGGCCTTTCGGCCTGCCGGTCTTCGGAGATATATTTAAACGATCCTTATTCTTTTTCAATGCTTAAATTCGGGCGGGATGGACTTTTTGCGGGTGAAATACCGGAGGCAGCCTTCGCCGTTCACGGCGGATTCGCACAGCTTTTTAAAGCGGCCGATAACGGCGCGAAAGAAGAGCCGGTCAAAGAGCTTCTCGAATATGATAACTGCGGAAATATCGTGCGGCGTATAACCTGTTTTGCCCCGCCAGGAGGACTGCCGTGCGGTGGAACTTTCTGCGCCGGCATCGATAAAAAATGGCGTGTTTTTTTTATGAGCTTCGTTCCCGGTTCGCTTTTGGTGAGAGCATGCGATTACAGAACCGGTTCAGTCGTTAAAGAAGCGTTAGTGAAGTTTTCGGGAGTAAACGGCCGCATGATAACTCCGAATTATCGCGTAACCGCCGACGGTGTGATAGTTTTTGCGGCAGCCGCCGATGGGCCCGACGGCAAAGCTAAAGTAACAATTTATTCCATAGATATATTTTAGTACTTAAACACTTAATTATTAGTTATCGATAGCTTTTTCCGTCAGGCCTTTTAATTTTTTCTTTTACTCTTTTTTTATAGTTGATTTTGCCTTTATTAACTGATATAATTAGGGGGATTGCCGGCATTAAAATATGTTGAAAGAAGAAGTAAGTTACAATAAATGCATAATCTATATACCGCCGCTAAAAACCGTTCTGTCGGTTATAATTCTATAATTTGCCGTGATGCGAAACTTGCGGGAAATGCCGTTAAATATTTTGAATTCGAGTATCATCGCTATTCCCTTGCCGCCTGGCGCGACGATTCGTTGCGCAATGCAGCCGCGCCTTCGTTTGCTATCACTATCGACCGGCACCGTGACTTTCTTCTAGCCGATAAAGAACGGCTCGAGAAGTTCGCCGCGTTTCGCGGCGATAAAGAATTCATCGATAATATTAACTCTATTCCCGCCGCCGCTAATAACGATTTTATCACTTACGCGCTTTATCATAATTATTGCTCGGATGTTCTTGTAGTCGCTTACGAATATTATCACGATATTGAAAAAAAAAACATGATCGCGCCTCATAAACCGTTTTACGACCGCGCCGGCGCCGCGCACTCGATTTTATGCATCAACTCGCTCAATGACGTTTTTACGCCCGGCTGCGATTTTGAAAAAGCTTCCGTTTACTCGGATTTCAAGGACAAACTCAGCGGCGCGCGAAGCGTTATACTTGATATCGATCTGGATTATTTTACTTACCAATCGCCGGATGACGGAATTTACCTGCGCTCTGAAGAAGATATTTCGAGGATTTTTGCGGCCGTTAAGCCTTCGTTTTCAGCAGTTATTAATAAAGTTACGACTATTGCGGTCGCGCGTGAAAGCGTCTGCTGTGGCGGAGAAGATAACGCCCTTAAAATAAGGGGAGCGCTATTGAATATTTTCGGCCGCGATTATGGATTTACTTTTGCCGATGATGGCATCTTCTAAAAAAGATGGAACTTTATATGAACAGGCCGAGTATAACTTAACAATTGACTTTGTTCAGGTGTGTTTTTATGATTGTATTAAGAAATTTGAATTTGTTGGAGAAAAAAGAAAAGAAAATAACCGAAAAAAATTAATTAACGAAAAAATTAGATTAAATTAAACGAAATGAAAAGAAAAGATGGTGGTTATTATGAAGAAAAATAATTATTTAAGTTCAGATGGAACTCTTCGAATAATGTCGATAGCGGCTGATAGAATCAAATTTAACCGGGTAAACGGCTTTATCAGTCTTATATTCTTTTTTGCATTACTTTTAACGATGCTTTTGATGCCATCGATCGCGCCGGCTTCCGATATCATGAACGTAGGCGGGGCTATCGATAAAGATAATATTGGAACTAACGCCAATCTCGCTAAAGGCGGCCTCGTTTTTAACTGCGGCGGTTTGAACGTGCGTTCGGGTCCCGGCACTGATAACTCCATAATAGGCGGTTTAGCCCCTGGCGCCGGCGTTTCTATTACCGGCAAAGAAGGCAAGTGGTATAAAATTAATTATAACGGATCGACGGCGTACGTGCACGGCGATTATATCAACACCGGCGGTTCTGCGTCGACTGCCGAAGAAAACGTCGGCGGCAGCGGTACCGTTCAGGTTTCTACCTATCTGAATGTGCGCAGCGGCCCATGGGGCGATATCGTAGGTAAACTCTACGGCGGCGCCAGCGTTAATATAATATCCAGGAGCGGCGATTGGTATAAGATCAGCTATAACGGTAAAACCGCATATGTGCATTCTAATTACGTTACGCGCGGCGGTTCTACGGCCAGCAGCAGCAATAGCGCGGCGCAGAATAATAATTCATCTTCGAATAATAACTCGTCTTCAGGCAGCGCTTCCGCTTCTAATATAGTCGGATGCGCTGAAAAATACATCGGTTCGACGCGCTTCAGAGGGCCCGAAGTTAATTACGGTAATCTCGCCTGCGCACAGTTCGTTTCTACCGCCCTTAAAGACGCCGGTGCGCTCAGCCGCGTTCAGCTCGGCGTAGTCGGAGTTGTGGCCGATCTTAAATCCCGCGGATGGCGAGAAGTTTCCGCTCCGCCGTTTCAGCCGGGCGACGTGGTTACCTGGAAAACTTACGATAGAAGCGGTGACGGCGTTAAAGATAACGATACGCATATCGGTATTATGGGAAATGACGGTCAGGCCATATCCAATTCGTCGTCACAGAAAATGCCGCGCCGCCACAGCGTTTATTACGCGCCGATATGCCGCGTTCTCAGACAGGCGTAGTTGATTGGAGTCTTTGATTTATTATCGTCTGTTAAAGAATAAAAAACGAAATAGTAAACGCCTGTACGTTAATCAATGAGATAACATAAACACGATGTAATGATAGTGAATAAAGAATATAAACAAAATATGAGGTGTGTTCGTATGAAAAAAATAGTAGAATTTAGCAAAAAAATCGTTTCGTCAATGGTTATTGCCTCCTTTGTATTTGCAAGCGTTTCTTTCGGCCCGGCCGGCGCGTCGCCGATTAAAAACCTTCAGCAAAATATAGATAAAGGCAATACTTCTTCGGGTACGGCTGTTAAAGCAAAAAAGACCCGGAAGAAAAATTATACCGTTAAAAAAGTTAAAGCTGCTAAAAAAACTAAATCAAAAGCGAAAGCAAAAACTTCTAAAAATAGTACCGCTAACAGCGCTCTGGGCGATGCGGCGTATGAGTCAAGCTCGTCGAATGCACCCGTCGCTATGGCAGGCGGCGCCAGCGGCATCGCTTCGAAAATAGTTTCCAGTATCAAAAAACTTGTCAACTCGACTTCTTTCCGCGGCTCTGATGTTAAAGGCGGTAAGGTTGCCTGCGCTAAAGTTGTATCAACCGCGCTTAAAAATGCCGGCGTTATCAATAAAATTATTCTTGGCGTGCCCGCGCTTGTTTCCGAAGTTAAAAGCAAAGGATTCAAAGAAGTTAAAGCGCCGCCTTTTAAACCCGGCGACATAGTTACCTGGCGCACTTATGACCGTAATAAAGACGGTAAAAAAGATAACGATACGCATATAGGCATCGTCGATGACAGCGGTCAGGCTATTTCAAATTCGTCTTCGCGCAAAATGCCGCGCCGTCATGGCGTTAATTACGCGCCGATATGCCGCGTTCTCAGAAAAGCATAAGATCCTACAATATAATTGTGTCAAGGAGAAGTTTGTAATGCAGTTTTCCGTTTTATATCCCAAATTCGCATTTACCTTTGCAGTCGTTTCTTTATTATCGATAGTCATGCTCGTATCACCTGTTCAAGCGGCCGTGGAGGCTGACGATTTTGCCGGCTTCAGTCTGGCTTTTGGTACCGCTGAAAATCAACTGATGTATTATAACCATAAAATAGAAGGCTTCGAAGAAGCCTATCCTATGGGACCTTCTGATTTTTGTGTTTTAAACGGCGGTATGGCCGTTATTGCCGATTCGTTTAACAACTCGGTTAAAATATTTGATAAAAATTCTAAACTTATCGAATCAGTTAACATCCTTAATATCGTTAAAAATGAACTGGCCGGCGGGGAATTGGCGCTTTCAGCTCTCGCCTTCGTCGGCTATGATCCGAAGTCGGGTGCCGAATTTTACGCAGCCGATGCGATCAGCTCTAAAATATTTCATATAGCCTCCGGCAAGCTCGTTAAAACCCTTGGCGGCCGCGGTGAAAAGCCTTATGAATTCACTCAGCTCGAACAGCTTTTTTATACGCCCTCCGGCGATGTGCTTGCCTGTGATTACGCGCAAAATAAAATAGCCGTGTTTAACGCCGCGGGCGTCGGCGTTAAAACTCTTGACTGGAACCTGTGCTCGCTATACGTGGATGCCGGTTATATCTATTCGATTATGCCGCAGTCAAATAAAACCCTCGCCTTTTACAGGCAGGAAATAAAAACCGGCTTCACTGAATTGTTATTCACCATCCAGATTCCTTCTTTTAGAATAGCTAAAATTATCGGCGTCGATAAAGAAGGCTCGGTCATGGCCGCTTTCTTCGACGATTCCATACAGTCCTCGCTCATGCAGGCCGCGCGTGATGAATATCCCGCCGGATACTACACGGTGGCCGTTTTTACGGCTTGCGGCCAGATGGTCGGAGGACAGATTATTCCAGTATGTACGCCGCTCGGCAATCAGTTTTACTATAACGCCGAGCTTAACGCCGCTTATTACCAGAATTATAACTCCGACCGCGCGCCCGAAGGCGATTATAAAATTACACGCATAGCACCCGGTTTTGAGGCGGCCGCTAAATTAAAAAAAGCCGCGCTCGATAATATCACGCCGCTGAAAAAAGCCGTCACTAAAATTGAATTCGGCGGCGATTCAAATAAACTCGCCGGAACGCCCGCTGAAGCCGCATCTAAACTGCCTGTGCTGCGCTGCGATAAGTACGGATACTTTTATATATTAGACCGTATCGGCGGCAAAGTTTTATGCGTGGATGAGGCTTTCGTTAATATTAAGGCCATAGAGATAGTTAAAAATATCGCTGAAGAAGAAGCCGCTAAAAAAGCCAGTGTCGATTTCTGCGATCTGTACGCAGTTTCAAGCTCCGAAATTTACGTGCTCGATTCAAAGAACGGCGATTATTACCATATTAAATCGACGGCAAACGCCCCTGCCGCAGGCGCGGGATCGGATGACGCTAAGGCGGAAGCCGCCTACGATATTAAAATAGTTAATTTCGACAACGAGGCCGTCGATCGCTACGACCGTATCGCGGCTAATTCGATCGGCGACGTTATGCTCTATTCAAGCATAGACGGAGATGCCGTTTACTTCGACGGCGGCGGCGGTGAAAAAAAAGCGGTCGATTCCTTCCCCGATTCTAATTTTTTCGCAATGACTAATTCCGATATATTATCACTAACCCAAAATCAAATCTCAGGCGAAGTTAAAGTTAAATATATGGACTTTTACGGTAATGCCATGAAACGCTTCGAAACCGACATGATTTCTAAAGCGGTAGCCGGCAATTACGCCACCGCGGCCCATCTTATCGGCGCGGATCGTAATATTAACGTATTTACTACTTACTTCGACGGGTTCAATCAAAAAATAGCGCTGTTCAGCGTCACCGGCGATAAAATATGCGCTTTCGATTTTAATGCGCCTAATTACAGCCGCTATTTTGAATCTTCGCTAGCAGCGGGCGCAGACGGCACCATATATGCCGGATTGCCGCTCGGTAATAACTATTGCATTATAAGAATTCCTTATAAATCGATCGTTGAATATATTACTAAAAAGTAAAGCGGTAAACTAATGATTTGTTATAATGTAAAGTTAGTAAATAGTAAATAGAATAGAAGAGAGAAGTAATTTAAAAAGAGGTTTTTAGAAAAACTTCGAAGTCAGCAGAAAATACCGTTCGAAATAAAAAGGCTGTGATAGCAGCCTTTTTATTTCGATGTTACAAAACTGCGCAAATGCGGC
>DIVV01000178.1 GCA_002423385.1 bacterium UBP16_UBA6123 | reverse complement strand
GGCGGCGTGCCGATCTACCAGGGCTGCGTCGGAAACGACGATTACGCGAAGCTATACGAGCAAAAAACTATCGAGCATGGTATAAAATCGAAAATAGTAAAGGTTGACGGGCATACGGGCGTAGCGGTCGCGCTTATAACGCCCGATTCGGAACGCTCTTTTGCGACATATCTCGGCGTGGCCTGCTCGATGAGAAAAGAACATCTTTCACTTAGCGATACCGAAAACAGCAAATTTTTTCATCTTACCGGTTATCAGCTCGAAGATTCGGGGTTGAGAGAAATGGCTATAGCGGCCATGCAGCACGCTAAAGACAAAGGCGTTAAAATCAGCGTCGATGTGGCCGACAAGGGCGTGGTAAGCCGTAATCGTGATTTTATAATAGATTTACTGAAAAAATACGTAGATGTTGTATTTGCCAATGAAGAGGAGAGTTTCGCCCTTACCGGTGAAACGCCTGAAAAAGCCGTTTATTCCATGGGCGCGTTCGCTAAAATGGCCTGCCTTAAAATCGGAAAGGAAGGCTCTATGATAATGCAGGATGGAAAACTTTACAAAATTCCGGGTTACGCGGCTAAACCTCTCGATACCACCGGCGCGGGCGATATGTACGCGGCCGGAGTGTTATTCGGGCTGACGCAGGGCTTTGATATCGAAAAATCGGGTAGAATCGGTTCGTTTTGCGCCGCGCGTATAGTTGAAGTTTACGGGGCGCGGCCTAAATTCAATCTTAAAGATTTAATAAAGAATATATGATGAAAGATATAAATAAAAATATAGAGATAAATGCAAATAAAAATATAAAGATAAATGCAAATATAAAAATAAATATATTTTTATATTTATATTTATATTTAGTATTATTGGCGCCGTTATTTTTCCCGTGCGGCATTTGCGCGGCTGACAGCGTTGAAGTTTCAACCGCGGTAACCGCCGCCAGAACTTCGGGTGAGCCTTTTTCGGAGATTGCCGGCGCGAGTTTTTATCTTGCGCAGTTAAATTGCATGATAACCGATATAAGTGGAAAATTCAGGATGGGAAACGGATTTATTGAAGCCGCCGGCATTAAATTTAAAATATTTTCCTCCGAATTCGAGGCGCGCGGAATTGTCGCCAGAGGTTCTAATGAGCATAATTTCCGGGTAACCTCGGACGCGCTTAAAATCGAAGATATAAAGAAAATATTTCCAGTTTTAGCCGCCTTCGATGTTATTGCCGAATTAAAGTTAGATTGCCTTGTTAAAGGAAAGGCGGATTCTCCGATCATCGACGTTAAAATAGAGTCGGATTCAGCGGTTTTTGATCTTTCACGGTTTAAAAGCGAATTAAAAAAAATAAAAACAGGCAAAGTTAAACTTAACGTTTTATCAGCGAATCATAAATATGAAATTAAAAATTTTTCATTTGGCGTAATGGAAGGGTTTGCGGTTTTATCGGGAATATACGATTCTCAAAAAACTTCGGAGGCTTTTTTAAATTTTAAGGCGGATAAAATTAATGCGGCCCTGCTCTCGTCTTATTTTAGCGCTTATGATAAAAAAGTGAGCGGCATTCTTAGCGCCGATTTTAAAATAAAAAACGCGGCAAGTTTTAAAAATTTTACGGCCGCGGGTAAGTTATCTTTTCTGAACGGTGTTTTAAAAGATTTTGATTTTTTGAAAAAAATAGGTGAAAAATTAAAGACGCCGATCGAAAAATTAAACTATTCTTATATTGGCGGCGATATTCAAGCCTCAGCCGGCGGAGCTAAGATATCGTTTAAAGATTTCAGCCTTAATTCTGATATAATTAAATTAAAAGCTGACGGCGATATCGACGAAAACAGTATGATCGAAGCGAAGGTTTTTGCCGAGGCAGAAGGCGCTTTTCTCGCAAATAAAATCGGCAATAAAAAATTCTCGGCTTTTTTACAAAAAGCCGTCTCGGCCGTAAAACTTAATTTTATATTGAGCGGTCCTGCGGCTAATCCGAAGATCGATCTGGATATTAAATAACGGACGGGATCAGATTAATATCAAATTGGAGTTAAAAATAATAAATGGAAAAGATAAAAATAAATAGTATTTCACTGGCGCTGGCGCATTGCGATGAATTAAATTTAAGATGGATCGGCCAGCCTGATATGCTTTATCAGCTTCTGGCCTGCTGGCACGTAGAGCAGGAAAACGATTATCCGCTTAATCCCCGGCTTACCGGCAAACCTGGCGTCGGCAAGACTACGCTGGCTTATACGGCAGCCTCGATGCTTAACCGGCCGGTTTATTTATTTCAGGCCACCATGGACACAAGGCCGGAAGATCTTATTATCACTCCGGTTATAGGCGAGGGCAATTCGATTAATTATGTAGCTTCGCCTTTGGTTTCGGCAATGATCAAAGGCGGCGTATGTATTATCGACGAGGGTAACCGCATGAGCGAAAAAGCGTGGGCGTCGCTTGCGCCTCTGCTGGATACGCGGCGCTACGTCGAATCCATTATAGCGGGCGTTAAAATTAACGCGCACCCCGATTTTCGCGTGTGCGTGACCATGAACGAAGACTCCTCCACTTATGAGCTTCCCGAATATATACATTCGAGGCTTCAGCCGCAGATTTATATCGATTTTCCCGATCGCGAAGAGGAGATGATGATCTTAAAATATAATCTTGGCGCGGCGCCCGAGCGCGCGCTTAATTATATCGTCGATTTTTTGCAGCGCTCTCACGCGGCTGACGAACGCTATACGGTGCGCGACGGAATAAATATCGGAAGATACGCGCTTAAAATAATTAATTCTGGTTATAAATCGGCGATACTCGATAAGAGCGAATTTAAATCCGGCGGCGAGCTCGATGCCGCGATTAAATCCGCCGTTAAAATGGTAATCGGCATCGAAGGCCTTATCTACTGCGCTCAATAATTTTTTAACGGACTTGCGGCTATGAATAATAACTTCACTTCGGCATATATCGATATCTCCGAATATATTAAATCTAATATATTGGTGAAAAATAATATTTATTTTCTGCCTTCGCTTCACGGCCGCCTCGAATTCGGCGCGGCCGTTTCGCTTCTTATGAAATCCTTCGAATTCGACGCGGTCGCGCTGGAACTGCCGGATTTTATGAAGCGCCATTATATCGAAGGAATCAACCGCCTGCCTTATATATCGGCGGTTTGCCTCGAAACCGGCGGCGGCCTTCGTTATCATCTGTTAGAGCCGCAGGATGCGATGTGCGAGGCCGCTCGGAATTTCACCGCGCGCGGGCGGCAGGCCGACATTCATTTCATAGACCGATTTATCGACGACTATCGCGGCGGGCAGGATAATTTTCCCGATCCTTACTCGGTTTACGGCGCGGGATTGCTTAATTACTGCGCTGAATATTATAAGAGATACGGCGGCGCCGCGCTAAATGAACGCGCGCACGAAGATCTTATGCGCGAACAGTTTATGGCGGCTAATCTCGAGCGGCTTTCGGCTAAATATTCTAAAGTATTATTCGTCTGCGGGCTATATCACTATCCGGCAATATTTGATATGCTCGATTATAAAAACGCCATTCCTTTTTATAACGTTAAAATCGAGCGGGTTTATCTTGCTAATCTGGCTAAAAGTTCACACGAAAGCGTTCTTAGCGAATATCCATTTATAATTAAGCATTTCGAGGCCGTCAGAAATTCGGAAGCGCTTAAAGCCGGCGGCGGTTTGCAACCTATGCAAAATAATATAGGCGGCGCTCCGGCTCCGGGAACGGCTCAGGTTTCCGTCGATGAAAAAATATCCGCGCCCGCTAATATTTTAAAGTTCGATTTTTTTAAAAAAATCGACTGCGCCGCTCAAAATTTCGATGAGCGCACCGGCGGCGAGAATTTTGAAGATCGTGAGCCCGAAGCTGCCGTTGACGGAGCGCGCAATAATATCAGCAGTCTTGAATATGATTTAAAAATTAGCGCCATAGAAAATAAATTCAGTTTCGATCAGCCGGCCGATCTTGACCGCTGTCTTTTAAATATTAAGCTGCTTAAAATAGCCTCGGTTAATTACGAAAAAAATACCGGCTCTGAAGTAGGCCAGAACTATTTTAATATAATGTTCAAGTTTTTATCGAATTATGTCAGGCTGAAAGGTTCTATGGCGGCCGGTATTTACGATTTGCTTATGGCCGCGCGCGCTTCGGTTGACGATAATTACGCTTACGAAGTGTTCGAATCCGCCGTGCAGTACCCGTGGCTCGATAATTCACAGAAATTCGTCACGCTCGAATTGAGCCTTGACGATCTTAAAATAGACGGCAAAACCGTTCGTTTTCACCGCCGGCTTAAATCGGTCAGGCAGATATTCGCGCCTTATTTGAAAAAAAGAAAAAAAGAAGAAAAACCCGGCGACTGGCTTCGCGAGTGGAAAGAAAATGAAGATTCGATGTGTTCATATCCGCCGGAAGATATAATGATCGAGAATTTCGGCGATTATCTCAAAAAAAGGGCTGCCGGCGTATTGGACGACGAACATTCACGCCGGGAACCGTTTTCCACTTCGCTTATGGACGGCGTGGATATGCGCGAAACCATAAGAAATTATCATATAGACGGGCGTATATTCGTTAAAATATCCCGCCGTTCGCATGGCGCCGCCGGTACTGTAATTATGATATTCGACGAAGATCATTTTTCCGGCGCGTCGCGAAATGAAAAATATCCTTATAAAATGACCTGGCTCGGCGAACACGGCCAGGAATCGGATATGGCGTTTTATTCAACCGTCCCCGGCGATAAAATCGCGGGCCCCGGCATATCGCGATGCGAATACGGCGGCTTTATGCTTTCCTATCCTCCGATGCGCCTCTACGATATATGGCATGATCCCGCCTATTTCGCCGCGAAAACCAAGCCTGAAACTCTTCTTCTGGCGGCTATTGATTATTCGCTCGAAAAATTCGTGGTTTACTGCGCCAAAAAGCCTCCGAGGACTTTTTTTAAAACGATAGCCGCGCGTCTCGGCAAAAAAATAATTTACATTCCGCTCGGCCAGTTTTCACACATCACGGTCGAAAAACTTAAAGTGATGCACATTCTTAGCGGTAAAAAAATCCGTGAAACCGCTAAAGATTTTATCTGGTAATTGACATATCTATCGGTATTTGTTATAATATGTTCTAAACGAGGAAACGTATTTATTATAATTTTTATAGTCTACCAGGAGCGGCATTTGATTACTTATAAAACCGGCGGCAGAGGCTATTCGCTTACCGAAATATTGCTCGCGATTTTAATTTTTGCCACTACGCTCACTCCGCTAATCCAACTTTTTATCCAGTCGACGCGTGAAGCCGAAAGCGCCGTCGATTACTATAAAGTCTCGAATTATCTTTCGATGGAAATAGAAAAGATTAAATCGTTAATCACTATACAGCCGAAGGCTTTTAGCCAGATATATCCCGCGGATTGCGTTATCGAGAAAAAAATAGAAAAATTCGATATTAAAATAAAAATTTATCCGGGCCGTCTTATAAGCACGATATCCGCGTACAGCGGCCATAAGATAAATTCTTCGGTGACCGAGGTCGAGGCCGAAGCCGTCTGGAAGTCGAATTCGGGCCGGACCCAGAAATTTAGCTTTAATACGTCATTGTAGTTATTAGTTATTAATTATGGCCAATATATATAAATGTCTTAACTGCAAATCAAATAAAGGTTTTTCGATTCCACTGGTCGTGACGCTCGTGGTTATTCTTTCCATAGCGATTTATTCGATTCAGCTATATACTTCGCAGGCGGCCCGCTCGATGAACCTTACCGTCAACTTAAAAAAGGCCGAGTATATGGCCCAGGCCGGATTACGACGCGCGGCGGCTTTTATTGCCGGCGAAGAATTCGAATCGCGTATCTATAAAAGCAAGGCGACTTTTTCTTTTGGATTCACCAATACTTACAGCGAAAATTATTTCGACGGAAAATTCAGCGTGACTATTCTTGATATTCCGGCTATCGTACAGAATTTCGGAGTCGATTTCAAATTGGGCGAATATCTCGGGGTGTTGATGTGGTCGGCCGGCCATTATAAAAATGCTTCCAAATTTTTAATGGCGCGTTATATTCCTTATGGTTCGCAGCTTCGGATGTTTAATTATAAAAAAACTATCGGCCACGACGAAGATTTTGAATACATAGATATCGAGCTTAATTGATATCAGGCGTCAGTCGTTAGTCATTAGTCGATAGTCGTTAGTTTGTTTATAAAGTAAAAAAAAGTAATTATAAAGCGGGCGCAAATGTTTATAGATCATAAAAAACGCGGCTATACACTCGTGGAGCTTCTGATGTACACGGCCCTGTTAGGGCTTATAATGTCTTTTATAGCTATTATCTTCCGCCACATGCTCTGGCGCGACAGGCTTGAAAAGCATTTAGACGATCATCTGAGGCTTAAGGCCGCATTCGATATGAGCTGCGAAGCCCTCAGAAATTCTGTTGAAGTTATAAGGCCGAAAAGCGGCGAACTCACTTCAAAAATTATCGTATTAAAAAATGACGGCACTTACCAGAAGATCGGAATGTATTCCGTCGGCAATTTACCCGCCTTTATTTCGCGAACCGCTAAAACGCTCGCGGAGCTCGACGCCGACGCCGATTATGAAACCGGCGCTAATGTTTTTTCGAAATATGTTAAAAAATTCTACGTGGCGCGGCCTTTTTATAACCATATCGTCATTAAAGCGGTCTCGCCCAATAATTCGATAATTACCGCGCTTACTTTAGATTCCGTTAAAATACCCTCCGATCTTTTATTTCACAAAGATTATTACCGCGAGTACCGCAACGAATTTACAGGCGGCAATTCCATCGTTAATATTTCCGAAAAGTTTAATTCGAATTACGCCAAAAATAAACAGGCCCTTAATTCGGCTCTTATAAATCCGGCGACCGTCGATAAGTTTTTAGCAGCCTTCGATGCCGGGTCGGCCTCGCTCAATCCGATTAAATCGAAATCGCTTCTCAAACAGCTTATTGGCTCTGACGGAGCTACCGATATCGGCCGCGTCATATTTTATACCGTTTACCTCATAGATAAGGCGAGTACCGAAATAAGTTTAGCGAACGCTAAAAGAACTATTACGGTCGCTGATAAAGATATGAGTGAAACGCCCGAAGATATATTCGGCGTCGATATAATATCCGATTACCGCTTATGTGCGCAAAAAATATCTTCAAACGCTCGCGGCGGATTAAAAATTAAGCCCGACTATAAAGCTATGCTTTATGAAATAAAGCGCATCTGTGATTTCAACAAAAATTCCCTTCTTACCCAGATGGGCATAGCCACCCCATACACCGGAAGTATTACCGACGAGCGCGGCAATATAGTCAATGTCATTAATCTGCATTATGGAAAAACCGTTCCGCTTTCAATCAACGATATAAATTTATTTTCCGAAATAGAAGGCAGCCCTGAATTTAATTCTCCCGATACGGTATTTTCATCGATATATCAAATAATCGATTCTAAGCTTCCTTATATCAGTTCAGGCGCTACTTTTGCCCAAAACCTGGACGCGCTTATGTACGCATCTAAAAATATTAAAAAAGTTATCGTTTATTCGAATAAAATAGATATATTCGATCATAAAATTAAATTCGGCCATAAAGTAATTTTTAACGGCCGCGAATACGATCTCGCTTTTTTTATAAGACAGGCGGCGGAAATGGCGTTGACCACACTGCCGGATACCTCTAAAATAATACCAATACCCATTTCGGTTAAATAGTTGGATTGCCCGCAGCGGGCGAAGGAGAAGAACTATGAACGATACCGGCGGCGTTTTAAAGTGCCCGCAGTGCGGCGAAGGTATTAATTTCGCCTCTAAGAAATGCGTTGCCTGCGGCTATTTATATTCAGAAGAAATATATAAAAAAATATTTTTTTATTTCGATCTTAAAAATGATTTTAAAAATTTAATTACGGTTGAAAATAGCGTTTCAGAGAGGCTTTCTAAGTTATCTTTAAAAATTAAAAATTATGAGCAGCTTCTCGGCGGCGACCTTAAAAACGATATGTACTCCTCGCCGGAAATCGCTTCAGAAGAGCTTTCAAGGCCGGCTGCCGCCGCGGGCGAAGATTCCGGCAAAGAATTTCAGCCGGGACCAATTGGAGAAAATTCTTTTTTTCAGGGGCGTCAGGAACCGGCGCCTCAAACTTCTCAGGAGCCGGCGGACGGACGGAGGCAGGATATTAATTCCGGGCAGGGCGAATCCCGGCGGCAAAATGCGGAGGCGCAACAGCCCGGCGTTAAAAGCGCTTTTACTTCGAAGTCAGGCATCGCTGAAGTAAAAAAAGTGATCGAGTCGAAAAGAAGCGACAAATCAAGCAATTATTCGACGTCTGACGCACGCGGCGAAACTCCTTTTTCAGCTTCGCAGTCATCCGATAACGATTTCGAAATAATGGTCGGGCAGAAATGGATGCTTATTATAGGCATCATTACTATAGTTTTCGGCGTCGGCTATTTTCTTAAGTATTCATTCGAGCGCGAATTGATAGGGCCCGCGGGTCAGGTGGCCCTGGCTTATCTTCTCGGTTTCGCTTTTTTAGCGATGGGAAATTTCTTTCATCAGAAAAGCGGCTTCAGCGTATTCGGACTTTACATGACAGGCGGGGCTATCGCGGTGTTTTATTTCGCGGCTTTCGCGGCGTTTCAACTTTATACTCCGCCTGTCATCGGGCAGGAGTTTTCTTTTTTAATAATGGTTTTAATAACCGTTCTCGCCTGCGCGCTGTCGCTTAGATACGACGTTAAATGGCTGGCGGTTCTGGGGATCATCGGCGGTTTTCTGACGCCTGTTCTGGTCAGCTCCGGACGCGATAGCTTTTATGGCCTTATGTTTTATATGACGCTTTTAAACTGCGGCGTGTTTTTCGTTTCGTTTAAAAAGAACTGGAACCTTCTTAATACGCTCGGATTTATCGGCACTTATATTTTATATTCCGGCTGGTATAGCAGATATTATCACGATGAAAAATTCTGGCCGGCGATTTTATTTCTTAATTTTTTCTATTTGATATACAGCGTGGCGCCTTTCGCTTATCAGTTCCTTAAAAAGCAGACCGAGAGTTCGCCAGTCACGGGTTTTTTCATCATGACGCTGAATTCGTTTATCGCTTTCGGCTACAGTTATTATATGATTTTAGCTCACTTTCAAGCCTCTTATTACGTGAGCATAGTAACGGTTTTTTACGCGGCCGTCTTTTTAGCCATGGCCTCACATTTATTTAAACAGGGAAACCGTTTCTCGGACGCATTTGTTATAACTCTGGGCATGGCCTCGCTTTTTTTAATTATAACCATACCCATGATATTTACGAAGCACTGGATTACCTTCTTCTGGGCAGCTCAGGCTTTCAGCCTGCTTATAATGGCCGTCAAACTTAATCGCGGTTCGGTTTATACCGGCTCCTACCTTCTTTTTTCAATAGCTTTATTCAAACTTTTTTTCGTCGATTATACGCTTCACGGGGCGTTTAATTTTAATTTCGATTCGCTGAGGATACAGGCCGGCTTTACCTATCTGCTCATTGAACGCTATATAGCCTGGTGCGGCGTTCTCGGGCTCTTATTCTTCGCAGGCGGCCTGCTGCGCCGCAATGGAGTCCGGCATGTCGTAAGCGACGTTATGGACTCCGTCATAATATACACTATTTTTGGAATAGGCCTTTTTATGATTTTAAATTTTGAAACGGCTTCGTTTTTTTACGATTACCTCCCCGCGGCCCGCTTCGCTTTCATCTCCGGCCTGTGGGCGTGCTTTGCCGCTGCGCTTATGATCATAGGCTTTAGATTTAATCTTTACGGCGTTCGTAAAACTTCGATCGCTTTATTTTTACTTACCCTGATAAAGGTATTTCTCTTCGATATGGACGATATGAGCACGCCGTGGCGGATATTATCGTTTATGCTGCTGGGCGCTATACTTATATCCGTGTCTTTTTATTACCATAAATTTAAAGATAAACTGATGGCCGCTTTTAACGATGAAGGAAGGAAACGCTTATGATTAAAAAATTTAATTTATCCGTTCAGCTCGCTATTTTACTTGTAATCGCCTTTTTTTACGCTCCAGCTTTCGCGTTTGGATTAAACGACTTTTTATACAGCGTCGAGCTGGTTACGCCCGGTTCGGCCGCAAATCAGATTTATATGGCGCCTCTCGGCGTTGAAATAGCGGAGCGTGCCGGCGCCGATTTCGCCGATTTGAGGATTTTAAATTCCGATTCGCTCGAAGTGCCTTTCGTTATTTTAAACGATTTTACGCCGCCGGAATATATCCATAATTTTTATTCGATGAAAGTCGTCGATTATAGCGACGGGACCGATTCCGCCGTGCTTGTCATGCAAATGCCCGCTAAAAGAAATCCGGTCGAAATAATAGAACTGGATACCAATAACCGTGATTTTAAAAAACAGGTGAGCGTATATGGAAGCGGCGATAAGGTTGAATGGCAAAAGATTATAGAAGAACCAGTCTTTGATTTTTCTTCGCAGGTTAATTACAGAAAAGTTGAATTCAGGCTCGAGCGAAAATACGATTTTGAGTATTACAAATTCGTTATAAATAACTGCGCGCCGAATTCCGGCGCATCAGGCCAGTCTATTAAATTAAAATACGACGGCCTGGATTTCAGCGTGGATAATTTCAAGGAAGAAAAACTTAAAATCAACGGCGTTTACGCTAAAACCGCTTATAACGTTAAAAAAGACGGCACCACCGTTTACGACGAGAAAATATTCGATAATTTGAATATTACTTCAGATAAAAATAATAACAGCGTTATCGATATCGAGGCGGGGCTTTATTTCGATCGGGTAATTTTTGATATAGCCCCGGCATTTTACAGGCGCAATATTAAAGTTTATTACAGCGAATCCGCTGCCGCTGATTCTTTTAAATATATGGCGGAATTCGCGGTTTATAATATTCCATTAGACGAATATAAAAACTCGCGGAGCGATTTCTGGTATTCTTCGCCTAAACATCGTTTTTTCAGGTTCGTCATCGAAAATAAAAACAGCCAGCCGCTTATCGTTAATAAAATCAAATTCGCCATGGTGCGTAAAAATCTTTTTTTTACAGCGAGCTCGCCTTCTGCGTCACATTATATCTGCATGGGCAATGCCGCGCTGAAAAAACCGGATTACGATATTACGAGTTTTATTAACCAGGGCAACTGGTATAAACTGAATTATAAAACTCTTGCTCACGGCCCGCTTTCGCTTAACGCGGCTTATAAAGAAAAAATGCCGCCTCAGCCTATGAGGCCGGAAGTTGAAAAAGCTCTGCTGAGCGTTATTATGATTATAGTCATAGCCGCTCTGGGCTACTGGCTGTTCAATCTAATATCGGGCGTCCCGTCATCAGGCGAACGCGGCGGAAATGACGAAGAAAACCGCGGGGACAAAGACGGCGGCGATAAAAAAGAATAGCGATTATTTATTTAATTTTAAATGTTTAAGGAGTATATATGTTAAAAGAAATAGATTTTTTAGACGGTTATTCTCAGCTTATCGATGCGTTGCGCGGCCGCGGGGCTTTTTTAGTCACCGGCGTTGAAAAGCCGAACGCGATGACTATCGGCTGGGCCTCGCTCGGCCTCATATGGTCGAAACCGATTCTCAGCGTTCTGGTCAGGCCTTCGAGACATTCGTTTTTATTAATGAACTCGCATGAAGAATTCGTGGTTTCGGTGCCGCCGTCCGAAATGAATAAACAACTCGCCGTCTGCGGCTCGCGTTCGGGACGCGATATCGATAAATTCAGCGAATGCTCTTTTACGGCCGGCGCCGGAATAAAGGTGAAAGTGCCGCATATAGAAGAATGTCCGCTGCATTTCGAATGTAAAATCGTACATAAAAATAACGTCGAAGCCGACAGGCTCTCCGCCGCGATAGCATCTCAGTACTATCCCGGCGGAGATTTTCATACGATTTATTACGGTGAAATAATCGGCGCGTTTAAAAAAGAAGATTAATTAAGATCAGGCCAGCGACGAAATATTGAGAATGGTTAAAACCGCATATTCCATTATGCGCGTCGAGGCCCATTCGTTTTTGCTGTGCGGATTGAACATGCCGGCGAATAAATTGAGCGTCGGCAGCCCCATGAAGGTGAGGCGCGCGCCGTCGGTGCCGCCGCGGATGGCCTGGTAAAAAGGTTTTAATCCGGCGAGTCTGACGGCTTCTTCGCTTGTTTTCATCAATTCAGGGTGCTTTTTGATTATAACGCCCATGTTTTGATATTGGTCGGTTATCTTTAAATCTATCTTAATTCCTTCGTGCTTCTTTTCAACGGCTTTAACTATATTTTTTAATTTTTCGCATTTATCATCCATCTTTTTTTCGTCGAAATCGCGTATTATCATTTTGACTTTCGAATGTTCGACGTCAGCTTCTATGCGCAGCGGGTGAAAAAAGCCGCCGCGGTTTTTAGTTGTTTCGGGCCGCATCGATTTAGGTATATTATTTATAAAGTCGGATAGGGCATAAATGGTGTTTTTCATCCGGCCGATAGCCGTGCCCGGATGTGTGTTTACTCCGTGGAATTCGATAAATGCCGCGCGCGCGTTGAAAGTTTCGCAATTGAGTTCGCCGGCTTCCTCGCCGTCGAGCGTATAGCCGAATTTAGCCCGGCATTTTTTCAGGTTGAAATGAGCGGTGCCGTTGCCGACTTCTTCGTCGGGAGTAAACACTATGTAAACATCGTCGTGCTCGATATCGCAGTTTTTAGAGGATAATATTTTGGCCGCCGTCATTATTTCGGCTACGCCGGCTTTATCGTCCGCGCCAAGGAGCGTGGTGCCGTCGCTGGTTATTATATCGTGCCCCTTTTCTTCGAGTAGTTGGGGAGATTCTTCGGGTGAAAGACTTAAATTTGGATTTTTAGAATATTTGATGGTTTTGCCGTCATAGTTTTTGTGGATTATAGGTTTTACTCCCGAGCCGCTCGATTCGGGAGAGGTGTCCATGTGCGCAATGAAAGCGACCGGAGAAATGCCGTTTTTATTTTTATAAGAGCGGTTTGACGGAATGCGGGCGTAAATATAGCAATGCTCTTTATCGTATTCGACGTCTTTAATTCCGAAATTTTTGAGTTCTTCGAATAAAACGCGCGCCAGCTCGTGCTGACAGGCAGTCGATGGAACTTTTTCGGAACCGTCCTCCGACTGGGTGTTTATTTTGGCGTACCTGAGAAACCTTTCGGTTACGTCTTTTTTTATGTCGATGCCGTTGAATAACATTTTAATTAACTCCTTTATAAATTTATGGTTGATTGATCGATTTGAATTAAGCCAGCCCGGGCTAATTTGAATTTAATTAATCCGGGCTGGTTATTTAGGGATTTTATTTGAAGCGATTATTAAAATTCTACGCCGTTCATAACGTACTGCTTTACAAAGTTATAACGCTGCATGTCCTGGTATTTAAGATTTGAAGCGTTTGTTACGTATAGTTTTACCGATTCAGCCATATCTTCGAGCGGATTGGTTTTGCCGTATTCGGTGGGTGGCGCGCTGATCGGCTGCCACTGGCCGTTATATGAATTACGAGCGGTCCAGAACTGATTTGTCCAGGCGGTCGCTACGCCGTAATTGCCGTTAAACTGAAAGCAGTGAGTCATTTCATGAACTATAATGCCGGCCAGATCGTAATTTACGCCGAGAGTGGTCATATAAACTCTTGAAGGATCGCCGCTATTGACGTAGCCGCCGACGCCCGCGCCGAGCGAAGTGGTGGAAATGCGCTGTAAATATTTGGTGCAACGGTAAAATTTAGCGGGGATTTTCAATAAAGTGTTGTAGATGACGCGTAAGTTTGAAAGCGCCCAGTCGGCCGTGCCGTTTTCCATGGTTATTCCGAATTTCGCCTTTATAGCCGCAAGCAGGCCGTCGATCGTGTTTAGATCGCCTGAAGCAGGTTGAGTCGGCGTCGGATTTTCGGGAGTCTGGTGTATAGGGTTAACTGCCGTCGAGAATCTGAAAGTTTTGCCGAAACTGCCGATGACGGAAGTTTTGTTAACGGTTCTTACCATCCATAAATAATCGGAGTTGTCTTCGAGCGTTCCGGTTTTTATTTTAAGTTTAGTTTCCGTCCCTTCGCGTATCGAACGGCCTAAAAAGGTATATAAACCGAACATTTTTTTCGATTTTTTCAACATCCAGATATCGTACTTAACCGCGCCCGGATCGGCTTTCCATGTGAGCTCGGGAGTCAAGGTTTTTATTACCTCGCCGCTGGATGGAGAAATAGGATCGGCCGCTTCAAGCGGTGAAAAAGGGATTATCATAGAAGCAAAAAGCAAAAAAACGGTTAAATAAATAAAAAAATTCTTTCTTGTTATCATAAATGCACTCCTTATTTTCGTTTTTTAAATGTATATATCAATTATTACACTAAAAATCAATTTTGTCAAATTTTATTTTTATAATTCATTTTTATAATCTTTTTAAAAAGGGAGAGAGAAAAGGTTAGCAACCCTTTCTCCCTCCCTTAAACCCTCCCTCAATCCGCAAATTGCCTGACGCTTTATTGTTAGTTTATCGATAGCTTTTTCTGTAAGGGCTTTAATTTAATGAAGCATTTTGTGAAGCGATGGCGTGCTGCTTTTAAGTTTTTTCTTTCTTTCGGCTTTGTTTGTTTATCTACTTTTTATTTGTTTTCCTGCGCTTGTTTGTTTGCAGTCGCGCGCAAGCGTGCGCGCGACTGCGTAGCAAATAACGGATCAAGATGACTTAAGTAAACGGCTCGCGGTAAAAATCGTCGTGAATCGAGTTTATTTAAATAAAGCAAATTAAATTTGCTTGTATAAAATAACAGGGTTTATATAGTTTGTAGGGTGTAATAGAAGTTGTTACACATTTATGTTTTACCGCGAGCATTAATATTAAGTACCGGAGGTCTGTAAATGCAACGCCTTTGCGCACGCAACGCGTGCGCGGAGGCAAAACAAACAAAATGCAAGAAAAAAAGTTTTTGGCGGAAAAGAAGAAGAACAAGAAAGATAGAGAGAGGAAAAACAATGAAAGGAAGAGAAAAAAAGAGAAAGAATGGCATGAACTTTGTGAAGTGAAATTAAAGAAAAACTTTGAAGTCGGCGAGAAATACCGCCCGAAATAAAAAGG
>DIVV01000191.1:522-22052 GCA_002423385.1 bacterium UBP16_UBA6123 | reverse complement strand
TCATTTCAAAACCGAATAGATCTCCCTGTATATGCTCGTTATTTTCTCTAAACATTGACATCACACTCTCATCTATTATATGAGTATATTATAATATAATAATTGATATTTGTCAATAGTTTTCGGACCTTTTTTTAGACTTTTTGGAGTGGACTCATACATAATTCTTCGAATACAGCTTTCGGATCATCGCCATGACAGCCACCATCCAAAAGTTCTGGGCATCTACCAATATAACATTTATCTTCTTCAGACCATTCAATTGTTTTGATGTATTTATCGACAATTTCTTTTTCTTTCATTTTAACGCCTCCGTAATCACCTTAGCAACATCTCTTTCTTGATATTTATCAGCGGCATCTCCTCATTGCGGGGAGGATCAAGATAGAAAAATGCCCGACTGGGTTTGTTATAATTTTTCCCAAAAATTAATTCTATCGTTATAAAGACTTATGATCTCATTTAATGTCATAGTTTTGGTGAAACAATTTTGATAAAATTTCTTTTCATTGTTAAAATAATTTAGCCAATATCTTTTAATCTCATTTATTTTTAATTTTGCAAACTCGGTATTATATGATACATTAATTAAATCGTTAAATAATTTGACTGAAAATTGAGATATTAATTCATCGTTATCATATTCACCACAATACATATATTGTAAAGCGAGTTGTTCCTTTAAAGGATTATCTTGAGGATTTTTATCTGAAGCAGCAATTAAGTTATGGAGTTTTTCTTTAAGGAGTTTTTTTTCTTCATTAATCATTTGACGCATTTCTTCTGTCATTTTGATTTCGTTTGACATATAACCTCCAAATAATTTAAACATGATTTAAAGCGTCTCACGCAGACGCGCAACTTATAATTATCATGAATATTTTTTAAAAATTTTATCGTATTCGGCTCTTGGAATACGGCCATGTAAAATTTTATTAAGAACATCAAAAAACGATTTACAAAATTGTTTGCATGTGGCTTTATTGATTTCAGCCCATTTTTGAAAAGCGATGTTGCTTTTAATTCCCCAACATTTTCTATGTTTATCATACCAAGTTTTAAATTTGGCTTTATCCACATCAGAGGTTAAACTTGCTTTATCAAGCTGCAATTGATACTTGCCAATAACAGCTTGTTTTGAATAGCCGGTAATTTTAGGGTTATTCCAAAATTGATCTGATTCTTTTATATCTTTAAGGCAATGATATAATAGCGTTTCTGGTCTATAGTTTCCAGGCAAAATAATTAAATTTTCAATGTTTTTAGGCATTTTAGTTCTAACATCTCCATCGACAACCATTAAAACATCTTTGAACTCTGGTACTCTGAGGGAAGCAATACTTGCTAATGTACAAGCACTAATAGATTTTAACGTGTGAAGTTTAAAATATTTATTAAGCGAATTACCGATAATTCCAAAAAACATTTCTTTTGTTATGTTATCTTCAAAAATATATGAAATCTTTGGAACGATTTTTGGGATTTGGGGTTGGAACTGAACCGTTAAGTTATTTTCTATTTCTTCAAATGAACTAAAACCACTATCAACAATGCTATCATCTTCTCTTTTTAAATATATTACTTTCACATCTTTTCTTAAACTCGACTGGAAAGCATTTTTAAGCAAAAACATCGAGTGTGTTGTAGCGACAATTTGCAATTGATATTCTCTAGAAACTTCCGCTAACAATTCAAATAAACGAAATTGGGCCCAAGCATGTAACGTCGAATCGATTTCGTCAATTAAAATTAGCCCTCCTTGATATTTTGGCCCCAAATCTTTCTTAAGGCGCTTGAAAGAAAGAACGGCGGCTAAAATTTGACCAAGGTTATCTTGCCCAGCAGATAAACTTTCACTATCATAATCGCAACCGGCAGCACTAAGTAAATTTTTTTTTGCTCTAAAATCGGTTTTTATTTGTTCAAGTCGATGTTGCTCTTGATTTAGGAGTAAAATATCCTTATATTTTTCAGTAAACCATTCTTCATCTTGTTTGTCCATTCCTTGATGAAGCTCCACTGTAACTTTTTTTAAAAGCGCCATTGGCCAATGACGATTTAACCCAAAATAAATTACAGGATGCGGAAAATTGCCTTCCCCGGCTCCGCTACTTGATTTTGAACCAGGGCTTGTTACAAATCGAATGCGTGCAACTTTTTCATTGCGTTTTTTGGGTCGCGCTTGGGTTCGGATTAAAAGTCCGTTTTTTATAATGTCGGGTTCGATACAATTACCCGATAAGTATAGCCTATAAATATAGTTTTTTTTAATCGTATCGTGAACGGTCGATAAGCGAAAAACATCTTCACAATCATAAGCAAATGGTTTTTCAGCTAAATCATTTTTTTGTGATAAATCAATTCCGTGATAATTGTTAGTATATTTTGACTTATCGGGTTCGTGTGCTTTTTCGCCTTGAATAATTCCGAAAGAAAAAGGTTGAGCAAGCATTCCCAATAATGTCGATTTAGAAGTGCCGTTTTGACCGGATATTAAAGTGATATTTTTGCCTATTTCAAATTCAATGTTTTCAAATCTGCGAAATTTATCTATTTTTATTTTTGTAATTTTTATTCCTTCATTAACTGACATTTTGACCTCTTAAATTTTCTGGTATATTAAGATTGCTTATTATTAGTTCTTGAGCCCAAGATGAGTTGAATACTGAATAATGTAATTTTCGTTTGTATACCGGAAATTTGTTATACAGATCAACTATTTCGGGGTGATCATCGTATGAAAGCAACCACGGAAATTTTGAATTAATTATTTTTTTCGAAAGTTTTTTATGATCGTCGTGACGATAAAAATTTAAGTATAATAATTCTCCTTTTTTATAGTAAGGAGGGTCAAAATATACCATGATTTTAGACTTTTCTTTTTTTATAACATCAATAAAATTAGTCGCGTCAAGGTTGAATAAGTGTATCCGGCTTTTTTGCTGTGCAATTTTTTTTATTTTTGAAATTAGCACTTCTTTTTTAAACCTCGCGTCAATTTTATCTTTACCGGTTTGGTTAATGCCACCAATGGGGTTGGCCAATAAAATTCCGGCTCGATTGCATCGATTGAGATAAAAAGTAGCAAAGCCAACTGAAAATATATCGCTTTTAACGCTTTTGTTAGCATAAATTGTTTTTTGTTTTTTCCATTCACAGATAGTAATAGGAGTATTTTTAATTTTAATAATAAAGTCTTCTGTTTTTTCTAAAATCGAATGCCAAAAAGCATAAATAGCGTGGTCGAAATCATTTAACCAAATATCTTTGACCTGATTATTTAATAATAGAGTAATGGCAGCGCCAGCCCCCCCAGCAAAAGGTTCCGCATAGGAGCAGCCCGATAAATTATTTTTCTGTATTATTTCTGATATCATCGATGCGTAAGCGGTTTTGCCGCCTGGATATCTTAGAGGGCTGGGAGTTATAGGCATGGCACTTCCTTAAATAAAAAATATATCTAAATTATATATTTAGTGGTAATATTTGTCAAGAGTAATTTTGAGATAATTATATCAAAGCAACATTCATTTTTTCTCAAAATTAAGACACTCTTTAATGCTTTTGCCGTCACACGCGTAGGTGCATGATTTAAGCGAGCCGAGCTCTTTATAGTCTTTTATGCAATCGTAATAAGTCTCTTTGCCGGTGCTACCGCTCATTTCTCCGGACTTATATGTTTTAATTTCTAAATGTTTGCAAGCAAGATTCATAGCTTTATAATTCTCCTTATTTCGTAATAATATCGACTTCGGCCGCGGTGTCTTGTTACCAGCCGAGCATTACGCTGCTTCTCTTTCTAAATACGTCATGCCGTCCTGACGAAAGTCGTCGAGGTCGGTGAACTGTTTATTGACTACATTGGTGAGGTGCTTTCGATCATTTTTGTTAAGGCTTTCAAAATCTTCATGAATGACGACGCTACGAAACGGGATTTTTCCGTTTAAATATTCAAGGCGGCAAATTGTTATAAGACGCGCCTTGGGTATGCTATTCACGCCGAAAAGAAAAAGCGGCCGCGGACCCGATCCAAGTTTGAAATCTACGGACAAATCGTCGCGCGAAGCGATTGGACGAAAATTTTTTACAGGTTGGAACTTTAAGAGCTGGCCTTCTATAAATTCAGTCAATTTATCAAAAAACTCGCTTTTAGCGACTACACGTTTATACAAACGCATATTAGAAATTTTTGATATTGCCTGAACGTATTGCATTATGGCGTTATAGGCATATTCGGACTTTGCATCGAGCGAAATTTTTCCCTTTTCATCAACATATAAACCGTTTTCGTAAAGAGTCCTGGCTAATATTTTTTCGCGAAAGGTGATTCGCTCGTTAAATTGTTTTTTTATCAGGGTCAGAACTTGATCCATCTTTAAACAACTCCAATTTATTGTCTATTTCGGCCTTTGTTATATTAAAATACTCGGAAGCGTTTACCACATTGCATTTTTCCAGAAAGAAAGCCAGCGCGTCATCGAAAGTGGCATATTCGTGAGTTAATTCGGCATATTTATCCGATTTCAATCCGGAACTAATGTATTCGTATTTTGCTATATGTATATGATACCCGATAAAATGATTATCGTCAAGTCTATTTATGTGTTCACCATGAGGCCTGTTACATCTGAATAATAAACATAACGTTGGTTCGCCAATTTGCGACATAAAGTTTAATCCAATGATAAAATTTTCATAAACACTTCCGATTACCGCATAAAAACCATAACTGGGCCTCTATCTCTGCGCTCTTGCCAATCATCATCGCGTTTCTACCGTTCACGCTGTTATTCATAAAAAATCAAAACGAATTATTTTCAATCCATTTTATTTTTGTAGGATCCTCGGAAATACAATAAATCCTCCAAGCCTTTAGTAAATTTTCAAATGCTTCATCAGCAGTTTTACCATGGTTATTGCCTGATTTATATTCTCCACCTGAATCTAGTGTCTTAGGATGATGGCTCGAAAATGCAAAAACTCGTTTATTTTCTTTTACAAATTTTATTGAAATCATATCTCCCGTTACAGATCCTTAATACAAAACCAGACGATAATTCTTCACATTTAATAAATAGATTTGAGTTATCATTATAAATATTTTCCCAATTACTCATTATTTTATCTCCATATATTTTAATATGCCTTTTAATTATTATTTTCCAATTTTTTTCAGAAAATTTTCTGCGTCTTCTGCCGAACTTCTATATCCTTTTTTTCTTAATTCACAATTTTTCATGCCTTCATAGATTTTATTATCGCTATAAAAACATCCATCTGCCGATCCCAATCCGAGTGGGCATCGCTTGAGAATTAGGCATATACTGGATTCACGATCTTTTAGTAAATATTGGCATTTCGACATTTGTTCGACTCCTATTTTTTTTATTAAGTCTGACAAGCATAGATTACTTTACTCCCCGCGCTCGTCTCGACGCTGTTTTACTTAAAAAACTCGATGAATTTACCGTCGATAGATACTTTTGATTTAACGCTTTCTTTTAACAGCGCCAAATGAATTGGTGCCTTTATAGGTAGTTATGACGACAAAATAATCTTTTATGTCAGCATAGGTTTTAATGTGTTCGAAACTTTTATCATCTTTCATTTTAGCCTTAATGGCTTTTATAACTTCGAGACGAGAACCGTCCCATTGACTTGACTGGCTTTCGAATTATTTTTTTCGAGCAGCCTTTTTATTTTCCAAATCATTGTTCGGAACGGTATTAATGATTTCGTTATATTCTTCGGTATGATTTGTATTTTTCAACGACTTTTATCCCTATTTCGCCCGGATACCAACTCAAGCTATTAAAATATTGGCCGTCATAACGGGGCTTTAACACCATTGTTTCGAAAGATCATCGCGATGAATCGCGGCCCATTCGACAAAATCAAATAAAAAATAAAACCGTTTTTAAAAACAAAAAAAATGTGAATTATACGTTAATTATACGTCGATAAAATTAAAAAACTCCGAAACCTTACGATTTCAGAGTTTTTAATAGCGCCCCCTGCGGGATTCGGACCCGCGCCGCCGCCTTGAAAGGGCGATGTCCTAGGCCGCTAGACGAAGGGGGCGTTTGTATTTTGTTTTGCGCTAATCAGTAATAAGCTAATAATTGGCTTATCCGGCTTAATGTTGGTGGGCCCAACAGGACTTGAACCTGTGACCTACCGGTTATGAGCCGGTAGCTCTACCAACTGAGCTATGGGCCCTCTTATTAACGCGTTTTCAAAAGTAATATAATTATACTACAATCAACTAATTAATTCAACACGGTTTTAGAGCCGTTTAAAGTGTTTAAAGTCGATTTAATTAATTTATAATCGTTATTCTGACTTATTGTATTTTTTTATATTATTTTCAAAGAATTTCATATTGTTTACGATTATTATTTTTATTGTTCGGCTGCCATTATTTATATTATTCAGCGTAAAATTCCTTTAATTTTTTAGAGCGTGACGGATGTTTAAGTTTACGCAGCGCTTTTGCCTCGATCTGACGTATGCGCTCGCGCGTAACGCCGAATATCCTGCCGACTTCTTCGAGGGTGCGCGGGCAGCCGTCGATCAAGCCGAAGCGGTATTTAATTACTTTATCTTCGCGTTCAGTAAGAGTTTTCAAAACGTCGTTGATCTGTTCTTTGAGCATTAAGTATGAAGCCGATTCAACCGGCGATACGGCGTTTTTATCCTCGATAAAATCGCCGAGATGGCTTTCGTCTTCTTCGCCGATAGGCGTTTCGAGCGAAACCGGTTCGAGCGATATTTTAAATATCTTCTTAACCTTTTCCACGGGCATTTTCAGGCGTTCCGCAATTTCGTCGTGAGTAGGCTCGCGGCCGAGTTCCTGCGAAAGCTGACGGGCAATTTTGCGAAGGCGGTTTATGATTTCGACCATATGCACCGGAATGCGGACCGTGCGTGCCTGATCGGCTATAGCGCGCGTTATCGCCTGACGTATCCACCAGATGGCGTATGTGGAAAATTTAAAACCTTTTTTATATTTGAATTTTTTAACTGCGCGGATTAAGCCCTGGTTGCCTTCCTGAATCAAATCGAGAAAGAGCAGGCCGCGTTTTTTATATTTTTTAGCCACCGAAACCACGAGGCGCAAATTAGCCTCTATAAGTTTTATAGCAGCTTCTTCGTCGCTTTGTTCGATGCGTTTGGCGAGTTCGACTTCTTCGTCGGTATTCAGCAGAGGCACTTCGCCAATGCCGCGCAGATACATTTTAACCGAATCGAGAACTGAATCGTCGCCTTCGAAGTTGGCCTGGTATTCGTCGAATTTTTTAATTTCTTCGAGAAGACTGTCCTGTGAAGCGTATTTATCTTCTTCGTCGTCGGTAAGCTCGATTTTTGATTCCATTATTATCGAAATTACTTCTTCCATTTCATCGATGGTAGAGGTTTGCGGCAATTTCAGCTCGATTTCCTGATAGGATATGCAGCCGTTAATAAGGGCCTTTTTGACAAGCTCCGTAATTATGGGCTGCAGCGCGGTTGAAAGCCTTTTCTGAATTTCTTTTTCGATCAAATCAAAACTGATCGGCGTTAAAACTTCTTCAATTTCATTGACCGCATTTTTATGTTTTCTATCTTCCGCTAATATGCGGCTTATTTCGTCCCTGCCGTCGAATTTAATGCCGGCGGTCGCTTCGGCTATTTTAAGCTCGAGCTTGACCAGACAGTTAATAAAATTAATAAGGCCTTTTTTAAGGTCTTTATTTTTAATTACCGCGCCTCCGTCTTCTAATTTACGCGTAAACGGGCCGGCGGGCGGCACGAATTTCGCCACTGCGTTATAATTTAAAACAGCGCTCAATTTGCCTTTAATATTTTTATCCGCTTTTGATTTAATATTTTCGATCGACTTTAAAGTGCTCTTAACAATAATTTGAGGGGTTTCAATCCGTTGAGTAAACCTGGCGGATTCTTTTTTTGATTCAACGTTAAGCTGGATTAAAGAAGGAATATTTAAAATTACAGCACCCGATGATATTGATATGGTTTCCTTTTTACCTTCTGACTCGCTGTTAGTGTTAAAATACATAATTACTATAAAACCTCCAACCTGTCTTTTTAAGCTAATAATTCCGGTTAACTGGTCAGTAAATTTAAAACGGCGATAATTGCCGGTCGTTAGTTATTAATTATTGTTAAACGTTATCTTTTTGCAATAGCGAAACCTTTTGCAATAATTGTTTTGAAGTTTCGATATCTCCAGAGGTTTCAGCTTCCCTGATCATCATTTTCAATTCATCGATCTGTTCCTTTCTGACTACATTATTATATTTATTGATTAAATCTTCAAAATATTTAGATGCGTTATCGCTTTCAAGCGGCACGGCAAGTAATTTATCGTATGAAGCGGCGTACTCGGTTTTAGCGTAAACCGACTGCATATCGGAAGTCAAGCTCAAGTTATCGGAGTTTAGTATTAAATCGAGCATTTGCTTTAATTCGGGGCATTTAATAATTTCAGCATCGACTCCCGATAAAAATAATGGCAAAAAATCTACGCTTTGAATAAGCGCATGAAGCATATCCAGTTCGAGCTTGCGGCGCATATTAGTTTCGGGCGAAAGAAGGGCGGCGCCGCTGATTCCCGCATCGCCGCTCTGACGGCTATTATTAAAACCTTTAAATACGAGCTCGCGTATGCCGTCTTCGGCTATATTCAAATCCTGCGCGAGCATTGTAATGTACTGATTACGGGTTAATTCGGATGAAATACTGCGCAGATGCGGCGTCAAAAAACTGATGATCGCCGTTTTCGATTCGATATCGCGGCGTCCGAATTTATCGTAGGCAAAATCAACTAAAAATCTTGTGAAAGCTACCGCTTTAGAAATCGCCGCGCCGGTTTTTTCGAGGCCGTACTTATTAATGAACTCATCGGCGTCTTTAGCGCCTTCGAATTTTACGACCGATATTTTCAAATCAGGCCTGGAAAATAATTCGAAATTTTTCATAGTAGCCCTGATTCCGGCCTCATCCATATCGTATAAAAAAACCACTTTATTAACGTTATTTTCGATATATTTAACATGGTAAGGCGAAAGCGCCGTCCCGCAGGTAGCAACCACGTTATGAATACCGCTGCGATGAAGCGAAATAAAATCGAAATAACCTTCTACTAAAATAACTTCTTTCGTTTTAATTATAGCATCATGAGCGAAGTTAATGCCATAAAACGCGGAATTTTTTTTATAAACCGCGGTTTCTGGCGAATTAAGATATTTAGGAGAACCTTCGAGCATGACCGTGCGGCCGCCGAAGCCTATTACTTTAGAGCTCCTGTCGAAAATAGGGAAAATCACGCGGCCGAAAAATCTATCGAAATAACGGCCGTCGGAAGTTTTAACTATCAATCCGGCGCGTTCGAGATCGCCGGCCGTATATTTTTTAGATTTAATGACGGCTTCATGGAATTTAGCGGGGGCGGCGAATGAATAACCGAGCATATACTGCTCGATATCTTCGTTTTTAAGGCCGCGCATATAAAGATAATTGCGGGCGGTTTCGGCTTCTTTAGAGGCGCTGGCAAGCACTTTGAAAAAATAAAGACTCGCCTCGCCCAGCAGGTTATATATAATTTTGAACTTATCGGCAGCCTCCGGCGCTATATTTCCGGCGAGTCCCACGGGAAGCTCTATACCGGCGATTCCGGCAAGTTTAATCAAAGACTCTTTATAGGAAATATTTTCGATCATCGATACAAATTTAATTACATCGCCGCCAGCCTGACAGCCGAAGCAATAAAAGAACTGTTTTTCGGAATTAATATTGAAAGATGGTGTTTTTTCGAGATGAAAAGGGCAATTGGCCAAAAAGTTCTTGCCGCTCTTTTTGACGGATACGTAATTTGAAATTGTGCCCACAATATCGTTATTATTTTTGACGTTAACGACGAATTGCTGAAATATTTTATCTTCTACCATTAATCACCAGTATTAATACACGAATATACAAGCCGCGACGCGATATTTTTTAACGCGCCCGGCCTGCAATATGAATAAAATTTATTAACTTGAAAACCATTAAATTCATTAAAATTGATTTAAAACGCGATCATTAAATTATACCTTAAAATTTTGTTTTGTCAAGTATAATTGATGCTAAAATTGTTTTTTTTATATTAGGACCGGTGAACATACTCGCAACGTCAAAACTTTCAGCGCCCGCTTCGACGTGCGGATTGAACGCCGCGGAGCCGCCCATACTGCTTTTATCGCTCGAACTCATTTTTTTAAGGGCTTTTCTGGCCGTTTTACTCTCGCGTCTTTCGATGGAGAGGCTTTCGGTTTTACGATCGACGAGATCGCCGCTCGCGGCCGCCTCTTCAAGCGCGCTTAGCGAGTAATGGGAATCGACGCCGGCTGCTATGGTTTTTTTATTTTTTTCAGAGTCTTTTTTCGACTTAACGATTCCTCCGCCGGTATTGACTTTATAAGCGTCGCCGCTGCCGGTTTCATAAGAGCCGTCCTGACTTATATATGAATCTGCCTGTTCGGTGGGCTGTTCGATATAAGCGCTATCCTGTGATAAAGGCTGCTCGATATAAACGGATTTATTTTCGAAATAAAGTTCGTTTTCGGCGCTGCGCTCATTTTCGGCGCGCGGCTCGCTGCGCTTTATTTCGTCAAAAATCTTTAAATCGTCAGTTTTGGGCGCGCTTTTAATATTGGAAAAATCAAACTCGCTGACGTCCCAATCATCTTCCGATTTAGTGCCTGCGCCTTTTTTCGTCGAAAGCGACTCGACCACCGTAATTAATATAAATACTATTACTAAAAATATAAATTTTTCCATTATAGGCCGCCTTTTATATCTGGCAGGTTTCTACACTTTATCAGCTATAGACTGCCGCATATCGGTATCGGATTGTATATTTTTCATTTTATAATAATCCATGAGGCCAAGATTGCCTTCTCTGAAAGCTTCGGCTATGGCCTTCGGAACTTCCGCCTCGGCCTCGACGACCTTGGCTCTCATTTCCTGCTCGCGGGCGACCATTTCCTGCTCGAGCGCAACGGCAAACGCCCTGCGTTCTTCGGCTTTAGCCTGGGCGACTTTCTTATCGGCCTCGGCCTGATTGATCTGAAGAACCGAGCCTACGTTTTTACCGACTTCGACGTCGGCTATATCGATGGATAATATCTGAAAAGCCGTGTTTTTATCGAGTCCCTGTTGAAGAACGTGTTTGGATATCTTATCGGGCGATTCGAGTATGTCCTGATATGATTTAGCCGCGCCTATCGCCGCTACGACGCCCTGACCGACGCGCGCTATAATAGTAGGTTCGCCGGCGCCGCCGACTAAGGTATCGATATTCGCCCTTACCGTAATTTTAGCTATTACCAGAAGCTCGATACCGTCCTGAGCCACCGCGGAGTTTTTCGGAGTTTGAATGACCTTGGGATTAACCGACATCTGCACGGCTTCGAGAACGTTTCTTCCCGCAAGATCGATAGCCGCTGCCTTATTGAAATCGAGCTTTATATTGGCCTTCTGCGCGGCTATAAGCGCGGAAACTACGCGCTCGACGTTGCCGCCCGAAAGATAATGCGCTTCCAGTTGGGATATTTCGAGATAATCGATGCCGCCTTTTACGCCCTGAATGAGAGGATTGACTATTTCGGAAGGAACGATCCTTCTGAAACGCATTGCCACAAGAGTCCACAGCCCTACGTTAACGCCCGACATCCAGGCGGCTATCCACAGGCGTATCGGGACCATGTACATTATAAACCCTATAAAAGCGATAATACCAATAACCACGAGCACAAGCATGGTTTCGGCAACATCGGAATTTCCGACGCCGCGGTACTGAGATAACATTAACAATAAGTCATTAGCCATTAATAAACCTCCACTTTATGTTTTTGGAAAATTGTTGCTACTTAATAAAATTATGTTTTAATTTATAATAAATTATAACCGGATTAAAAACTTACATGCGGCATCGGCTAAATTTTAGCGACGCTGATAACGTTGCCCTCATTAGACACCACTCTTATTTCGGAGCCGTTTGCGACGAACTGGCCGTCGGTAAGCACCGAATAACGGCGGCCTTCTATTTCAGCCTTGCCTGAAGGATTTAAATCGGTAACCGCGACGCCTTTTTTGCCGATAAGCCAGTCGGTCGAATCGGAAGTCGCCTTGAATCCTTTATCGGCTGAAATGGTGCTGGTAAGTATAAAACTTTTAAACAGCTTCGTCTGAGACAGGGTTTTCACCATTAAAAACGAAAGGAAAACCGTCGGTATAAGAGCGAGAAGTATCGCATCGGGCCTCATATTCAAATAGACGCCATACGCTCCTATGAGCGCGCCGGCAAGCCCTATAATGCCGAAACCCGGCACGAAAAAAATTTCGAGCGTAATTAAAGCTCCCGAAGCCATTATTAAAACAACGGGCAGCAGCGTGGCCGTATAAAAATAATAACCGGCCGCCACTAATGCAAATACTAAAACAAGCAAAGCGAAACTCAATAAATCCTGCATATATAATCCTCTCATTTATTGCAATATTATTTTTGCTCTTTAAACCGACGTTACGGTAATAACGTTTCCTTCATCGGATACAATTTTAACCTCGGCGCCTTTAGAGATGAACTGACCGTCGGAGACCACCTGCACGCTCTCGCCGTCGATTTTAACGCGGCCGGCGGGATTAAGATCGGTAAGCGCCGTTCCGGTTTTACCCAGAAATTTTATGTTTTCGCTTTTAGACGCGTTAGTGCCTTTAATTACGGCCGAGAGCGTAACCTGCCGAAACATTTTCGACGTCGGAAAATAAGTGATAAATGTCGCTAAAATAGCCGTAGTTAATATTATCGAAACGGAAACCACCTTAACCGCCTCGTGCGGATCGGGAAAAGCCAGATAAACGCCGGCAAAAGTCATTCCAATGCCGAGAAGGCCCGTAAGCCCGAAACCCGGAACTATAAAGACTTCGAGCATTAAAAACATTATTCCGGCTATGAAAAGAAGCAGAGGCAGCATCGCGCCGGCATTGGCGATAGTGTGACCCCAGAAAAAAAGAGCGAAGCAAAGTATGCCTCCCAGACCGGGCGCTATATGTCCGGGCATCCAGAATTCTACCGTCAGGCCGAGAATTCCAAGATTCAATAAAATACCGGAAAGAACCGGATCTGAAACGAAACGCGCCACTTTCTCGCCTATAGTCTGCTCATGGGTTATAAAAGACCCCGTCGAATTTTCGAGCGCGAGAACCTCTTCCACCGTAGAAACCACGGCGGCTGACAGATTGTATTTTAAAGCCTGATCGGCCGTCAGATTAAGTAATTTTCCCTTCGGTTTCAAATCTTTGATCTCAACGTCTTTATCAACCATTGCTTTAGCCAGGTCTTCGGGATGCTTCATTGCCGAAGCTACCGACTCGAATTGCGCCCGTAGCGCCGAAACCATCTTTTCGTCGGTGGTCCAATCGTCCATTTTTTTCGGTTCCGCCGAACCTATCGAAGAGCCTTTGCACATATAAATTTTAGGAGTGGAAAGCGCAATCAGAGCGCCAGCCGACCACGCATTTTCGGACACATAGGCCACGACGCGCTTTTTCTGCTCTCGTAAAAGTTTTGAAATTTCGATAGCGGCGTCAACCCTGCCGCCGAAAGTGTCGATATCTATTATGATAAGTGAGGCCCCCGCCTTATCGGCCTCCTCGAGACCGCGCTTTACGAAACTCAGTAGAGCGTATTCAACGGTGCCTCTGATCGGAATCACGAAATTGACGCCCGCATGCGCCGCTGCCGGCAAAAAATAAAACGCGGAAAAAATAGTGAGAAACGATAAAGAAAAAATTAATAAGTAATTAAAGGCCGATAATTTTAAGTGTTTTAAACGCATAAATCCAACCCGCCTTTTTCTTCGTTATACTTTACGATAATATAAACAACAAACAATGACGATCATTAAAAATATCAGGCCGTAAGCGAGCTTACATATTTTTTAACCAGGTCTGAAACGAGCTTGCCGTCGGCCCTGCCCTTTAATTTAGGCATAACCGCGCCCATAAGTTTTGACATATCTTTCACCGAAGCGATACCAAGCGCGGCCGCCTCATTTTTAATAAACTCGCCGACTTCCGCTTCGCCTAACTGCTGCGGCAGATAATTCATAAGTATTCCAAGCTCTTTTTTTTCTTTTTCAGCTAATTCGACCCGGCCGCCGCTTTCATACATCTGAATCGAATCTTTGCGCTGCTTTGCCGCTTTATTTAAAACGTTAATCGTTTCCTCATCGCTGATAGGATCGTTCTGTTTACGCGCGTCTATTTTATACTGCTTGAGCGCGGCGTAAATAAAAGACAGTGTGCCCGATTTAAATTCGTCGCGTGCCTTTTTGGCATCTATCATATCCTTATAAATTTGATCGTATAACTGCATAAAACACCTCGTTTTTACTTTGCTTTTATATTATATAAGCGCGGTCTGGCGGCCGCGCTCATATAAATTATATTAAAAATTAAAATTTATTAATTAAACCGCCGCTTGAGTTTTTTTGCCGTATTTAGCGATATGCTCGCTCAGCTTATAACCGTAAGTGGAAGCGTATTTAATATAATTTTCGCGCAGCGAAAGCGTAACGGACCCCGGAAGGCCGTTGCCTATAATGCGTTTATCGGCACGCACTACCGCTACAACTTCCGCGCCCGTGCCTGTCAGAAATACTTCGTCGGCGTTATAAACGTCGTGCGTCGTAAAAATCGTTTCGTAAACGTTTAATCCCTGAGAACGAGCTACTTTTATAATGGAATCGCGGGTTATGCCTTTTAAAAGCCCAAGATGCGGCGCTGGTGTAAATATTTCTTTGTCTTTGATTATGAATATATTATCGGCGCTGCATTCGGCGATATAACCGTCGTGGTTGAGCATTATAGCCTCGCCCGCGCCGGCGTTGTTGGCTTCGATACGCGCCATGATATTATTTAAGTAATTGAGCGATTTGACTTTGCCGTTGAAAGAATCAACGGGAGTGCGTCTTACCGATGCGGTAACCACTTCGAGGCCCTTCTGATAAAATTCCTCGGGGTAAAGTTTTATTTTATCCGCGATAACCACAAGCGTAGGCCTCGAGCACTTTCTCGGATCAAGCCCGAGATCGCCAGGGCCGCGTGAAACGACAAGGCGTATATAAGCGTCTTCGAGATTATTGATAATCAGAGTATCCGCGACGATTTTTTCCATTTCGTCGATCGTAACGGGCATGTCGATCATCAGTGTTTTTGCGGAATAGTAAAGGCGTTCGAGATGCTCGCGCGAAGCGAAAATACATCCCTTATAAGCCCGGATTCCTTCAAAAATGCCGTCGCCGTAAAGATAGCCATGGTCGTAAACCGACACTACAGCTTTATCTCTATCGACGAATTCACCATTTAAATAGATTTTTAATGACATTACTATCAGCCCTTTTTTCTAAATTATTTTCAGGCTTCAACATTATTCATTCATACCTGACCCATTTATATTTACTCGATACTCGCTTTTATATCCCGACAATTATAACATATATTTTTATAAAAATCAAGAAACAAAAAACTCCTGCTTATGCTATGAATTTGGCGCCTTCGTCGATGGCTTTTTCATTGAGCGGAATTAAATCCTGATGCTTCGCCGATATAGATTTTTTAAGCGCGTAAGCCAGGCTCGCTTCTGAAAAAGCCTTTGAATTAGCCATGAAAGAGCCTACCAGAACCATGTTCAGCAGTTTAGTAGAACCCATCTGCACTGCAAGATCCGACGCCGGAACGGCGACCATCTTAACGTCTGAACGCGGTTTGAAACCTTCGATTAATGATTTATTATAAATGCACACTCCGTCTTTTTTCAGCGACGGCAAAAACTTATCCATCGATGGACGGTTCATTATAACCAGAACATCGGGATTTTCAACGACCGGCGAACCTATTTCGGAATCGGATATTATAACGGTGCAATTCGCCGTGCCGCCGCGCATTTCCGGTCCGTAAGAAGGTATCCAGGACACTTCGCGGCCTTCGTGAAGACCCGCTTCCGCTATTAACTTTCCGGCCAGAAGGACGCCCTGACCGCCAAAACCGGCTATCACAAGGTTTAATGGAAATTTACATTCATTTTTATTCATTCTTATTCGCCGCCTTTCGCTTCTTCGGCCTTAGGGGCCTTAAATTCCTGCAATGGATAATAAGGAATCATATTTTCTTTAAGCCACTTTTTCGAATCGGCCACATTGAGGCCCCAGTCGGTCGGACAGATCGAAAGAACTTCGACCATCGAAAAACCCGTGCCGGTTAACTGCGTTTCGAAAGCTTTTTTGATGGCAGCCTTCGCCTTGATTATATTAGCCGGAGTGTCAACCGCCACGCGCGAAAGATATTTAACGCCCTCCAGGCCTGAAAGCATTTCGGAAACTCTTATGGGATAACCCATAGTTTCGCTGTCACGACCGTAAGGCGATGTCTGTGTTTTTTGATTGATAAGCGAAGTCGGCGCCATCTGGCCGCCCGTCATGCCGTAAATAGCGTTATTTATGAAAATAACGGTTATTTTTTCGCCGCGATTCGCCGCATGTATTATTTCGGCCGTGCCTATAGCCGCAAGATCTCCGTCGCCCTGATAGGTGAATACGACCGAACCGGGGACCGAACGCTTGATACCAGTAGCTACGGCGGGCGCGCGGCCGTGTGCCGCCTGTGAAAAATCGGTGTCGAAATACCAGTAGGCAAATACTGAACAGCCCACGGGAGCCACTCCTATGGTTTTTTCCTGTATGCCGAGCTCGTCTATAGTTTCGGCAACAAGCCTGTGCACCACGCCGTGAGTGCAGCCGGGACAGTAGTGAAACACTCTGTCAGTAAGGCATTTAGGCCGCGACGCGACCTTTTTCATCGTTTTAACTTCTTCTAATAATTTTTCTTTATCATTCATTTTATTCCTCGCTTTGATTAAATTTTTATCTAAAAATTAATTATTCTTCCGCCAAAAGCCGTATCGAAAACTTTATAAAATAAAGTTTTCACACCGGCCCGAAAAGTTTATTACTTCAGCGAAAACAATTTTTTAACGTTTAACAGCACTTCATTCGGCGAAGGAACGACTCCGCCCGTCCGGCCGAAAAATTCGACAGGTTTTACGCCGTTAACCGATAATTTAACGTCTTCGATCATCTGACCGGTCGATAATTCGACTGCGATGAAGCCTTTTACATTTTTAGATCCCGCGAGTTTAGCCAGCGGCTGCTTCGGGAAGGGCCAGAGCGTTTTAGGCCTTAAAAGCCCGAGCTTGATGCCCTGCTCGCGCGCCATTACGCAGGCGGTTTTGCAGATGCGGGCGGTTATGCCGTAAGCCACCATTACATATTCGGCGTCAGCACACTGGTATTCTTCGTATATTAACTCGTTTTTTTCAATTTCAGCGTATTTTTCATAAAGATGGTGTATGTGCTTTTCCATATCTTCAGGCACTAAATGAATCGAAGATATAAGATTCTGATGGCGACCTACCGCGCCGGTAGTCGCCCAGGGCTTATCGTATTTTTTGATATTGGATGCGTCGGGCATTTCAACCGGTTCCATCATCTGCCCAAGGTAGCCGTCGCTTAAAAGCATGACCGGCGTTCTGTATTTATCGGCAAGATCGAAAGCTAGAACCGTAAAATCCGCCATTTCCTGAACCGATGAGGGCGAAAGGACGACAAGTTTATAATCGCCGTGACCGCCGCCTTTTACCGCCTGAAAATAATCGCACTGCGCCGGGGCTATATTGCCGAGACCGGGGCCGCCGCGCACGACATTAACGATAAGACACGGAACCTCCGCGCAGGCTATATAAGAAATGCCTTCCTGTTTCAAGGAAATGCCGGGCGACGACGACGATGTCATAACGCGAACGCCGGTTCCGCCCGAACCGTACACCATGTTAATAGCGGCGACTTCAGATTCGGCCTGAAGAAAAACGCCGTTTCTTTTAGGCATATGTTTAGCCAGATAAGCCGGCAATTCAGATTGCGGAGTTATCGGGTAGCCGAAATAGTGTCTGCAACCGGCTATCATAGCGGCTTCGGCTATGGCCTCGTTGCCTTTCATCAATACTTTATTTGCCATTTATATCAACCCCTTAAGATAATTCGAATATTAATATTATATGATAAACTTCCGCTTACGCGGACTTTCGCGGCGCGCTTAACGGTAAATTTCGAAAACTATATCAGGGCAAACCCTGAAACAGCTCGCGCAACCCGTGCATTTGCTCTGATCGATGCACGAGACCGGATGGTATCCGCTTTCATTTAAGTGATCGCTCAGCTTCAATATTTTCGCCGGGCACACAAGAACGCATGCCTCGCAGCCTTTGCAGGTTTCTTCCGATATTACTACTCTACCCATACATCCCCACCCTTTTCTTTCATTTAAATTAAATTGCCTTCATTCTCGATTAATCACAATACTTCGTGCGCATAGCGCATTACCCTTTCTAAAGCAAACCATTCTTCATTCTCTTTTAGTTTTATATCTTTTTTTAATTCCTTTATTATTTCGCCGCGGGCGCAAATATATTTAAGCGGCGAAGCGGTAAACGGCATTTCGCTGGCGCATAAATAGCCCCTGCGCACGGTTTCCGAATCGGTTTCATTCATCAAGTGATTATTTAAAACGATATCGGTAACCACCGTCTTGCTGGATTTTTCGATAAGGTTTATCATATCGGCGGCTTTATCGTAATCACAGGTATCGGGCCTATTTAAATTAAGCACCATAAAGTGTGAAAAGCCGCGCTGATAAATAAATTCGCTCAAATGACCGAGCACTATCGAACCGCCGTCGCCGCCGACTTCCAGAACTACAGTCGCATTATGATCCATTACCATGGCCTTGATGCGCCCGGAAACCGAAGGCATGTCGGCCGCCGAAATTTCGCGGTCGCGCGGAGTTATCACTTCGACGCCCAGACCGTTAAGATATTCAGCATGCTTTCTCGAGCGAAAATATGGATTAATAAAATCGAGGTCACACAGGGCTACAACGCCCCGTGGATCGGCTTTTTTTAAATATGCGGTGTAATTTAAGCAGAATTCAGTTTTTCCAGAACCAAGATGGCCTGAAACTATTATAAGTTTTGAGTTTGTCACACCATACCCCGAATCATATATATTTATTTATGGTATAATTCTATAACAAAAATAAATATTTTGCAAGTTATATTTATCGCGGCGTTAAATTTATCGCGGATAGCCTTATTTATTAATTTATAGCGAAATGCCCGATTTTTTACCCGGTTTAAACTTAATGCGACCGGGATCTTTTAGAAAAATTATCGTCGAAATATTTCTTTTCGATCTCGTAATTATTAGAGGACGGCAGTTCGGCGCGAAAAACATGCCAGGCAATAGTTTCAGCGACGGCGTCGCGGTAAGAAGTAAATAAAAAATTATCCTCTCCGAAAAGCGCCTTCATTTTATTAACGTCAAAGGCCGTATGAGAGCTTGAATACGGAAATACGATCCCGCCGGCGGCTTTTTTATATTCATCCGCGCTCAGATGAACTATTTTAACTTCCCGGTCGAGACAGGCGCCTATGATATTTAAAAATTCTGAAAAATTAACGGAGTCGTTCGCCGCGGTATTGTATATCTGGTTAAAAGCCCCTTCATTCAATAAAAATCCGTCGATCTGACGGGCAAGGTCTTTTACATAAACGGCGTTGAACATCGGATCGCGGCCGCCGGACGGAATAAAAAGCGGCACCTGCTTATAAATACGATCTATTAGATAAAACAGGCGGTTGGTGTGGTCGTAAGGACCGTAAATATAAGTGGGCCGGAGAATCGTAACGCTGAAATCGTTATTTTTAGCCGAGTACAACAACTCTTTTTCACACTTTATCTTTTCCCTGCCGTACATCGAATTACTCTCGGTCGTATCGAGCGGATGCTCCTCGCCCGCCGGAACGTATTTTAAAGCGCCGTAAACCGAGCCGGTGGAAATAAATATATACTGTTTTATTTTTTTAGAAAAAGCGCGTATGGCGGGAGTTAATTCTTCTTTCGTGTAGCAGGATATATCGATAACCGCGTCGATTTTTTTCAACGCTATTTTTTCGAGCGAGTCGCAGAAATTAAGCGGAGATTCGCGGTCGGCGATATGCCGAAACACCCTGCCCGGCCACCTTTTTTCATAATCCCAGACGGCCGGAGTGACTCCGCGGTTTATTAAATGCAGCTCGGCGTCTTTATATTTTTCGGCCAGATATTCTACCAGAGTGGTTCCTATAAGACGGCTCCCGCCTAAAATAGCTATTTTCATACAGTCTCCATAAAATTAAATTAATTAACGCGGATCAATTGAGTTCGGAAAGTATTTTATCGATTTTAGCGTTATCGAGGTTTTCATAATATTCTTTATTAATCATCATTGCCGGCGCGCTGCCGCAGCTTCCGAGACATTCTACCAGCGTAAGCGTGAATTTATTGTCTCTGGTCGTCGCGCCCGGAGTAATATTAAGTTTATTGCATATATGCCCGAGTATATCGTCAGCGCCGGCAAGCATGCACGAAACGTTTTTACATAGCTGTAAATGATATTTTCCGACGGGCCTCTGATTATACATGCTGTAAAAAGTCGCGGTCGAATAAATTTTGCTCTTGGCTACGCCCGTAAGTTTGGATATCTGCTCATAAATATCGTCGTCTAAAAAGCCGAACTCGTCGTTTGCCATATGTAAAATCATTAACAGCGGCGCTTCTTTATCAGGATAACGCGCCTGCACTTCGATAATCCGATTCCGCATTTCTTCTGTAAGTGTTTTCATAACAATCGCCTTTAAATCTATAAATTAAATCAAGTTAAGCCAAGTTCAGTTAAGTCAAGTTAATTATTACTTTAGTCTCTGCCGCTTTTACCGCCGCGGTCTTCAAAAACAGATCGCTCTTTTTTTATAAGCGTCGCTAAAGGCTGGCGTTTTTTAATATCGTAATCCTTACGCAGCGGATGACCTTCAAATCCCTCATACATGAGTATTCGGCGCAGATCGGGATGAGCGCTGAAATTTATGCCGTACATATCGAATACTTCGCGCTCGAACCAGTTCGCCGCCGAATAAACCGGCGTCAGCGAAACCGCCTGCGGCGCCTCCGCCGGATAAAATGATTTAATAAAAAGCCGTTCGTTATTTTTAGTCGAATATAAATGAGTGATTATTTCAAAACGGTTTCCTTCCGGCAGCGGCGGCGAATAATTAAGATAATCAACGGCGAAAAGATCCATGAGCATATCAAACCCCGATTTATCGCGCAGTTGCGAAACCGCCGTAAATATTGAATCACGGGGTATATAAGCGTAGTTAAGACCGCGCTCGCTCCAAAACAACATACGACCCGCATCAGAATGATTATTTTTTAAATAAAGTTTTATTTCTTCAAAATTCATAAAAATTCCTTCTATTATATGTGGGAACAAATCTAATATAAAACAAAATCTTTAACAAGTCAACATTTTTATATTATTTATTAAGGATTTTTCAA
>DIVV01000191.1:0-484 GCA_002423385.1 bacterium UBP16_UBA6123 | reverse complement strand
TTTATTTCGAACGGTATTTGCTGCCGGCTTCGAAGTTTTTTTAAAATAGTTCCTGCCATTCTTTCCCTTCTCTTCTCTTCTCTTCTCTTTCTTTTTTTCTTTTCTGCCATAAACTTTTTTCATGCCGTTTGTTAGTTTTGCCTTCGCGCGCATGCGCGCGAAGGCGTTCTATTTACGCGCCAACGGAACTTAACATTAATGCTCACGGTAATGCATTAAAGAGACACAACTCTTATTATGCCAATGAAATAATTGCTATATTGATTTTATCCAGAAGAGACTAATAAGAATCGATTTGCTTCAATTTATACCGCGAGCCGTTACGTTAAATCGCATTAAAACCGTTATAGCTCCGCAGGCGCGTGCATGCACGCGCCTGCAAACAAGCAAGCTGGTGGGAACAAACAGAAAGGCGACACGCTCACAAAACGCGTTGCTAACTGAAAAGCCTTGACAGAAAAAGCTATCGACAAACTAACAAAAA
>DIVV01000156.1 GCA_002423385.1 bacterium UBP16_UBA6123 | reverse complement strand
GGTCCTTTCTTTTCCCCCGTCACGGCCTTTTGACAGTCATGTAGCGATCTTGTAACGGTTTTATAAATAACTGACGAACTCAATACAGATAAAAAGATAAAAAGTCTTTGACTTATCGGCTTAAAATTGGTATAATTTCAATCGACAAAAAGCGGGTTTGTTTTTTAGCGATTCGCTTCACATAAATTCTTCGACCCTGAAGTTCTAAAGCGAAAGTTATGAACGGAGGGCGGTTCTGAGGTTATTTTCAGAACAAGGGTACGGCTGGAAACGGCCATGCCTCCCGTGTTTGGAAAGAAGAAAAAGCGCGCCTGTCCGTGTTTTTTCGGGCAGGTTTTTGTTTTAAACGACAAAAACATGTTCGTTTGCTTTGCTTTCTTTTTTATTTTTAAACACGCAATATTAAAATCATGAAAGGAAGGCAATAAGATGTTCGGATTATTTGAAATCACAAAACCGGCTAATGAGCCTATTTTAGATTATTCAAAGGGGAGTCACGCCGCGCGGGAGCTTAAAAACCGCATTACTGAGCTTAAGGCGGAAGAAATGGAAATACCTCTTTTAATTAACGGCAAAGAGGTACACACGGGCAATTTCGGCTATTGTTCATCACCGCACAATCATGGTCATAAGCTCGCCAGGTTTCACAAAGCTGGTGAAAAAGAGGTCGCGGCCGCTATAAACGCGGCGATGAACGCGAAAAAGGTATGGGATTCTTTTACATACAACGAGCGTGCCGCCATATTTATGAAAGCGGCCGAGCTGCTTTCGACTTCGTGGCGCGCGACTATAAACGCGGCAACGATGCTTGGCCAGAGCAAAAACGTATTTCAGGCTGAAATCGACGCGGCGTGCGAATCCATAGATTTTTTTAATTTCAACGCCTATCACATGACGCAGCTTTATAAAAACCAGCTTGCTTCCGACAAAGGCGTATGGAATTTTACCGAATACAGGCCGCTCGACGGCTTTATATTCGCGGTAACGCCGTTTAATTTTACGGCGATAGCCTCGAATTTAATTTCGGCGCCGGCCGTAATGGGAAATACCATAGTATGGAAACCGGCCGTCACAGGCATTTATTCGGCTTACTTTATAATGAAACTGCTTCAAAAGGCCGGACTTCCTGACGGCGTTTTAAATATGATACCCGGTCCCGGCGCAGTGACGGGACCTATGGTTATGAAAAACGAAAATATGGCGGGCATTCATTTTACCGGCAGCACGGGAGTGTTTAATGATATGTGGAAAACGGTCGCGGCAAATATAGATAACTACAGGTGCTATCCGCGGCTCGTTGGCGAGACGGGCGGCAAGGATTTTATATTCGCCCATCCGAGTGCCGATGTAAAACCGCTATGTACGGCTCTTATAAGAGGCGCCTTTGAATATCAGGGCCAGAAATGTTCGGCGGCGTCGCGGGCATATATTGCCGAATCGGTATGGAAAGAGCTTAAAGATATGCTGATATCCGAAGTAAAAGAAATTAAAATGGGCGATGTAGAAGATTTTTCAGTATTTATGGGAGCGGTTATCGATAAAAGCTCATTCGAAAATATCAAATCGTATATCGACTACGCAAAAAATTCAAATGAAGCCGAAATCATAGTTGGCGGCGGATGTGATATGAGCAAAGGATATTTCGTCGAACCGACGCTGATCGTAACTACCAATCCAAAATTCAAATCGATGCAGGAAGAGATATTCGGCCCTGTGCTTACGATATACATATACAAAGACGAAGACTTTGAAAAAACGCTTGAATTATGCGATGAAACTTCGCCTTACGCGCTTACCGGCGCGATATTTTCACAGGACCGCTGCGCGGTAAAGAAAGCTTATGAAAAATTAAGATACAGTGCCGGTAATTTTTACATCAACGATAAATGCAGCGGCGCGGTTGTAGGGCAGCAACCATTCGGCGGCGGGCGCAAATCAGGCACTAACGATAAAGCCGGTTCTTATTTAAATTTAGTAAGATGGACCTCGGCGCGCACAGTTAAAGAAAACTTTAACCCGCCCGAGGACTTCAAATACGGTTATATGAATACCTGGAGGTAAAATAAAATGAGCCAAAAGTTAATTCTGGTTGCAGGAATAATGTTAATAATCGCTTCTTTCGTACACATCGGCCTTCCGCCCGACGGCGGCGGAGAACAGGCGCTTCTAACGATTAAAGGCGCCGTTAAAACCGGAATTAACTTGGGCTTTACTGATTTATTAAAATATAAATCAAGTATTAACCGGGTAAAAACATACGACGCTCAAAATCGCTACAGCGGAAGTTTTGAGATGGAAGGCGTAAATCTTTGCGATATAATTTCGCAGGATAATATTCAAAAAAAAATCAATGACGGCTTCGACCGCGATCTGGATATGTATATCGTGGTTCGGGGCCGTTCGGGCAAACGCGCTTTATTTTCGTACGGCGAGATATTTTTAAATAACGGTTTTGATTCGGTTATTTTAACGATAAGCGCCAGAAATATTTTTCCTCATAAACATGAAGACCTCAAACCGTTCGGCTTCGACACGCAAAAATGGAATGACGCCCGCGAATCGCGCAATCTTGATTTTAAAAGCTGCGCGGCGTGTCATAATGGAAAAGACCAGCAGTCTATATTTTTTCCGACGGGTCTCTGCGTTTACGCCGCCGGCGATATAACGCCGGACAGATTTATCGAAGAGGCTTATGAAATCGAAATATGCCAGATCGCCGACAGAAAGATAAGTGGGGCGGCTAATAAAGACGAAATGTGGAGCGATTCGATAGTCATAGATATATTCGGCGAAAAAAGCGCGGAAATATCATTGAATGCCTTATTGACGTTCAACCGGGCCGGCTTCACCGAAAATACGGTAGGCCTGGGCAAGGGATTTCACGGCAAAAGCTCTTACGAAGGCGTGGATATGGCGGATGTAATAAGCGCATGGTGCGGCGCAATCGACAGGTCTGGAGGTTATTTCGTGGTAAGCGCGGCAGACGGCTATAGGAGTTTGTTTTCAGCAGGCGAAATTTTCAGCAGAGTAAACGGAGCTAATTTATTTTTAATAGACAGAGAAAATAATAATGAGCTTTCTAAAGGCAGCGGACGATTTCGGACTTTTATAAAAAGCGATTTTTTTATAGACCGCTCGATTCGCTCGATCAAAGAAATACACTATAATAAAATCAATTAATAAATAATAATCAAAAACCAAAAAATTTAAGGAGTGATCTGACATGAAAAAAATCTTCGGCAGTCTTTTAATCATTATGGTTTTGATGCTTTCGACGCTATTACCGTTTAATTTCAGCCACGCGTTCGCACAGGAAACATCATCAATATCAATATCATCATCATCATCCGTCGCCGGCGGCGCGGCAACCGGTGAAACCATAATACTGGCAACCACCTACAGCGTTTTTGACACCGGCCTTTTAGACTCGGTTTTAAAAGAATTTAAAGAAAAAACCGGAATAACGGTTAAACCGATCGTAGTCGGTTCGGGCGAATCGCTTAAAATGGGCGAACGCGGCGAATGTGATATTATCCTTGCCCACTCACCGGCGCTGGAAGAAAAATTCATGGAAGCCGGCTTCGGCAAAGACAGAAAAACATTCGCTAAAAACGAATTTTATATAGTGGGACCAGCAAAAGATCCGGCCGGGATTAAAAACTCAGCGGACGTATTTGGCGCATTCGCCAAACTTGACAGCGCCGGCGTATTTATATCGCGCGGCGACAATTCCGGCACGCATAACCGTGAAATAGCCATCTGGAAAAAAGCGGGAGCGGTAAAAACTCCGGGACCGGCTTATATAGTTACGGGCCTGGGAATGGCTGAAACGCTCAAAATGGCCGATGAAAAACAGGCATATACGCTCTGCGACTCGGCAACTTATACCTTCATGGCCGAAAAAATGGAATTAAAAAATATATATGCCGATGCGAAGAATTTATCGAATTATTACAGTGTAATAACGGTTAATCCCGAAAAAACCAGGCATGCAAAATACGAGCCTGCTAAAAAGTTATACGACTATATACTTTCAGCCGAAACGCTAAAATTCATTGGTGAATTTGGAAAAGAAAAATTCAATAGAACGCTTTTTGATTTAGTCGAATAATTATAGTTAAGAAGACCGCGACGGGGGAAAAGAAAGGATAAATGGCCCTCTATTTTCCCCCATGCCCCTGATCTCTCCCGAAATTCCTGCCGGCTTCGAAGTTTTTATATTAATTTCTTTGCAAAATTTATTTTTTAGCGCCTGACTTACCTTTTTTTTCGTCTTTTTTCGCTTTTTTATCTTTTTTAGAAGGAGTCATTCCGTCAACGTTTTCATTTTTAAACGCGCGGGGCACGTAACCGATCAATTCGTCGAGCGCGGAGTTAAGCGATGTTTTTTGAGATTCGAGAGGCTTGATTTCTTCTTCTATCTTCTGCATTTCAAGACGCTTTTTATTGATAGCGCTATCTGTTTTATCTATAAATTTTTTTAATTTATCGAGCATTTTTTCTTTTTCGTCATCGGTCATGGTTTCGTCGCTGATTTTTTGAAGAATTTCTTCAGCGAGGGCTTCGGCCTTATCGCCGGAGTCGGTTTTATCTTTACCGGCGGCGCTGAGCGCCTGCGAATTTAAAAACACCGTTAATATAAAAACGGCGCACAGGATAGTAAAATTTTTAAAATATTTTTTCATAACTTCAACTTCAACTCCCTTAATTGACTGACGATTTTATTTAAATGAGGCTTAAAATAAAAAGACAGGTTATAAACCCGTCTTTTTATCTTTTTTATTAAGTTGTTTTATTTTTTATCGCCGGCCGCTTCTTTTGCCGGAGGAGTATAGCTTGTAAGTTTTTCATAAATCGCTTTAGCTTTATTTCTGGTTTCTTCGGCTACTTTAAGGTTAGTTTCAAGCATTTTAATGGTTTCTTTCATTTCATCGAGAAGCATCTGTGAATTATCGAGTCTTTTTTTCATGTTTTCGAGCATTTTAGCTTTCTGTTTTTCGTTGATTTTATTCTCGGAAATAGCGACTTCGATTTTGGTGATCATTTCGGTAATATTAGCTATTCTTTTTTTAAACTGTTCTTCTTTTTTTGCCTGCATTTTATCGATTTTATCTTTTTTTTCTTCGACTGATTTTTTTTCTTCGCCTGCGGCCGGTGCAGCCGTGCCCTGAGCGAATGCGCCCGTAGAAAAAGACAGTAAAAGAGCCGCCGCGACTAATAACTTGAAAAATTTCATTAAAAAACCACTCCTTTTATATTTTACGCCGGTTTCATTATCAAAAATGAAACCACGTTTTTTTGTTACAATAATTTTAGCATAATTTTATATTAAATTCAAGATAAGCGGGTTATTTTTATTTATCTCGGATTATTTTTACCGTTTTTAACTTTTATTACAATTATTTTAACATATCAGTGATATAATCCGCGGCGATCTTCGATGAATTTAAAAAATTATAAATATAGCGCTCACGAAGCCGGAGAAGTTCAGCGCTATATTTTTCACGCTCAGTTATTAAAACCGATATGTTCTCCACAAGTGAAACTATATTATCGGTTTTTAATATTCTTCCGCACAATGGGCGCAGAGCTAATTCCATCGGCTCGATGCCCAACTTTTCATATTCTTTATTGTCGATACGGCACGGAGTGTCTATGAATAAAACCGGGCGCGCCGTGCCTAATGCGTATTCGAGATAAATGCCGGACCAATCGGTAATTAATATATCGGCTTTATGAAGATTTTCGTCTTTAAGCATCTCGAGTTCCAGCGATATATTACCGGCGCCGGTTATATAATCGGCGATTTTAGCAACGCGGCCCGGATAGCGTTTTATGTATTCAGGATGAGGCCGGATCACGGCATTAAAAGCCGCGGCGGTTTTTAATATATCGATAATTTCGAATATATGAGAATCTAATATATTACCGTCGGTCCAGGTGGGCGCGATAAGCACGGTGCTTTTCGCGCCGCCAGCGCCCGGCGGCGCGCTGACGGTTAAGGCCGAAGAGCCGCCGCCCGATGAGATTTTCGACGTATCAGTATATTCGCGGTGATCGAGCCATATTTTTTCGATACGATGATATCCGCACTCGATAAGGGTTTTAGGCTTTAATGCGTATAATTCTTCGGTTTTTTTAATTTCAGCGGCGTGGTGCGCGCCGACGCAGAAAACTGCGTCGTAATTATCGAAAGCGCCGCGCCGGTATTGAAGATGAGTGCTTCCTATTGCGTGAAATACATAAATATAATGAACGGCGTTAATGGAGCGCTTGATATGAAAATTGCCCAGATCGGGCATCGTCATTAAAAACACTTGAGAATCGAGATAAATCATAGCTATTGAAAGCAGATTATTGATATAAAAAACTTTGAGTTTAGAATCAGAGTCGATTCCGGTTCCGATTCCGGTTCCATCGCCGCCGCCAGGCGCTTTTTCCGTTTTGTTTCCACTCCGGTCGCCGCCGCATTCAACTTCATTTTCAGCGCCGTCTTTTTTTTTACCTTCGCCGCCGCCCGCAAAACGCTTAAAAATAGAATCGTTAATATCCGAGGTTATATAAGCGATTTCGATATCGCCGCGCCTGAGCAGTTCATCTATTATACCTTCGTAATACTGATAATATATATCGCTTTCCGAATAAAACACTATGCGGCGCGCCTTCTGCGAAGACGCGGAAAACAATTTAAAACAGTCTTTTATTTCTTTAAGCAGATTAAAGAAAAAATCAAACATAAATATCGCGCTCGCCCTTATCGAAACGCTTAGTATAGCCGTTAAATTTTTCGGTTTGTTCAGATGAAAGCAGCTCCGGCTTGAGTTTTTCGATTAAAGCCATTCCGATACGCTTCGTTTCGGGCGAAGCAAACTCTATTAAATACTCATAAAAAGTCAAAAGCCCGTTTATATCGCAAAACTCGTGTATATGGCCGGTTTTCGAAAGCGCCATGAACGATTCGCCGGTGCGGAGGCTGCGATAGCACGAAGTGCAGAATGAAGGAAGAAAGCCCTTCGCGGCAAGAGCTGAAATTACCTCGTCGAGCGAGCGTTCGTCGGATATGACGAACTGCCCGGCTGCGTCTTTCGGATTGGCGTAACCGCCGGGCTCGGTTTTAGAACCCGCGGAAAGCTGCGAAACGCCGAGCTCGACCAATTCATCGCGAAGCGCAGGCATTTCGCGCGTCGATAAAATCATGCCGGTATAAGGCACCGCCAGGCGCAGCACCGCGACCACCAGTTTAAACTGTTCGTCGGTCATCCTGTATTTTTCCAGATCGCTAAAACTGCATCCCGCGGCGGGTTCGAGCCGTGGTATCGAAATGGTGTGCGGCCCGACGCCGTATTTATCGTCAAGATATTTAGCCTGTGATAAGAGCGCGAGCGTCTCGAATTTATAATCGTAAAGTCCGTATAAAACGCCAATGCCGACATCGTCGATACCTGCGCCATAGCACTTATCGAATATGCCAAGGCGTTTGTCGTAATCTTTTTTCGGGCCGGACGGATGCATTTTTTTATAGGTTTCGCGGTGAAATACTTCGTGAAATAATTGATAGGTGCCTATATTCGCGTTTTTAATTTTGATAAGATCGTCATGTTCGAGCGGAGCGAGATTAACGTTAACGCGCCTTATTTTATTGCCTTTATAATCGACTTTATATATAGTTTCGATGGCTTTAACGATATAATCGACGCTGCATTTCTTCAGGTCTTCGCCGGCTACGAGCAATATGCGCTTATGGCCGCTTTTTAATATATTAAGCGTCTCCTGAGCCACTTCGTCGAGCGACAGAGTCTTTCGCGCTATATCTTTATTGGATTGTTTAAAGCCGCAGTAATAACAGTTATTAACGCAATAGTTCGAAATATAAAGCGGCGCGAATAAAACCATTCTGCGGCCGTATATTTTTTCTTTAACGGCCCTTGCCGCTTTTTTAATTTCGGCTATCATTTCTTCGTCTTCGCAGTTTAAAAGTGCCGCAGCTTCGCTAATTTCAAGCTGATTTATCTCCGAGCTTTTTTTAATGATCCTTAAAATCTCTTCTTTTTTAATATTTATGCTTTTTTCGATAAGGGCGTTAATGCTGTTTTCGTCTATTACCATATAATTCACCATTTTCTAATATAAAAATTTCTCTTTTTGAAACTATATTTTATTTACCTATTTGTCGATTAATCAGCCGCCTCGTAAAGTCTTTCTCCTGACGACTAACAACTAACGACTGAGAGACAGTAAATTCCCCCCTAATGACTAACGACTAACGACTAATGACTGAGAGGCAGTCTTACCGTAAATACGCTGCCTTTTTGATATTCGCTTTCAACGCTTACGGTCCCTTTCTGTGCCGTCACAAATTTTTTAACTACCGACAGGCCGAGGCCGGTACCTGATATTTTAGAAGTCTCCTTCGTCTTGCATCTGAAAAACTCGGTAAACAGCCTTGGCATGTCTTCTTTTCGTATGCCGTAGCCGGTGTCTTTAACCGATATAACGCCGTAATCGCCGTCGTTATAATAGCGCACGCTTACACTTCCACCTTCAGGCGTGTATTTAATGGCATTGGATATCAAATTGTTGAGTATCATTTCCAATGACCTGTCATCGGCTAATATCAAATTATTTGCCGCGCTGATATCTTTTTCGAGCGATATATTTTTTTTCTTCATCTCCTGCGCGAAAAACTCCAGAGTATTTTCGAGTTTAACGCTTATATCGACGGGCTTGATTTCAAGATTAAGGCGGTTAGTCTGATGACGGGATATTTGCAAAAGATCGTTAACCATTTCAAGCAGCGTTTCACTGCGTTCCTTGCAGCGCCCGAGTTTTTCGAGTATTTTATCTTTATCGGTGATATATCCGTCGAGTATCAGATAAATATAACCGAGCGAAGCGGATATAGGCGCTTTGATCTCATGAGCGACCATTGAAACGAATTGATTTTTAAGATTTTCTACTTCCTTAAGTTTGGTAATATCGTTTAAAACGACGCAATAACCTTCGATTTCACGGTCGGTTACCACGGCCGCGCAGGTCGCCTGATAAAATTTTTCGTTAATTTTGATCTCTTTTTGAATCATGGTTAAAGTTTTATTATCAATCATCGAATTAACGAGCGCCTTAATTTGATTTATGAATTCAGAATCATAATCGGTTATTTTACTATACAGTTTTATTTTTGTTCCGAGGTCTATATTTTCGAAACAGGGATTATATAAAACTATTTCCAGGCCGCCGTTAAGCACTATAAGGGGATTAGCCATACACTGCACCACGGTGTGTATTTTTGACTTTTCCTGTCCGAGTATTTTGAGCGAGCGTTCAGCGTCTTCTTTAAGTTTTTTATTCTGAACTAAAAGCGTTCTTCTTGTCATGGATTTTTGAACGGCGTATATTATCTGCTCGGGACTGAACGGTTTTGAAATAAAATCGAAAGCGCCGTGTTTAATGGAATTTACCGCCGTATCTATCGAGGAATAAGCCGTAACCATAATCGGAACTATCGTCGGGTATAATTCATTGATTTTAGTAATAAACTCTATGCCGTCCATACCGTCCATCTTCATATCCACTATAGTTATATCGATTTCGGCATGGTGAATTTTTAAGTACTCGAGCGCCTCGATAGCAGAGGAAAAAGGCGTCGCCTCATAACCGTGTTTTCTGACCACCTTCGTCAGCGCTATCCTGAACTGATCCTCATCGTCTATCACAAGAACTTTACCCGATATATTTTCCATAAATTCAAGCAACCCCTTACCCAATATTTTATAGATATATCCCCGTTACCCACTCCGCACTATGCACTATACGTTATGCACTATACACTATTTAAGCGCTATCCGAGCAATCCCGCGCCGATGGCCGATTTAAGAGGCAGTATTATTTTAAATGTAGTAGATTCGCCAAAAACGCTATCCACGGTTATTTTTCCCCGATGCATCTTTATTATACCATAAACTACGGGAAGGCCGAGCCCGGTCCCTTTGCCGTAACCTTTAGTCGTAAAAAAAGGCGTAAAAAGTTTGGGCATTTTATCTTTAGGAATGCCGGTTCCGTTATCAGTTAATAAAATTACGAGTTCCTCTTCATGTTTTTCGACCGTTACCCTGATAATTCCCGGATTGCGTTTAGCCTCTACCAGAGCGTCTTTCGCATTAGAGATAAGGTTGGTGAAAACCTGGGAAAGCGCGGTCGAATCGGCCTCTATTTTAATATCGGGCGGACAGTTTAATTTAACCGAGGCGTTTATGCCTATAGAAGCGTAATCATGATGCGGTTTGGCGCATAGTTCGCTTATAAATCCGCTAAAGTCGAATTCGATAATAGAAAGTTTATTTTCTCTGGAAAAATTGAGCATACCGGTAATAATTTCTTTGGTACGGTTTATTTCAGTTATTATAGTCTTAACGTCTTCTTTCATTTCCTCGTTTTCAATCTGTTCATTAAGCATATGCGCGTACAGTAAAACCGTGCCGAGCGGATTATTAATTTCATGGGCCACACCGGCGGCCATCTGTCCGAGCGAGACAAGTTTTTCCTTCTGGATAAGCTCGTTTTGAGTCGATTTAAGCATCAAATTAGAATGTTGAAGAAGATTAACGTTTTCTTCGAGTTTTTCGATAACGTAAGGCAAACACATTTCTTTTTCGGCGAGTCCCGCTATAATGGCGCGCGCTTTCGCCCTACAGGACGGATAACCGCACGCACCGCAGTTTAATTCGTCTTTAGGCTGGGTTTTACCCATTTCGACAAGTATCTTTTTAATTTCGGCCGAATTGGCCTCTTTGATGTCAGACACTTCTTCAGACTCGAACCGCACGCTTAAATCGATATCTTTATACTTTTCAATTTCCTTATCCCAGCGTTCTTTTGAAGATTCGGACGCGCGATTTTTTATATAATCGGCCATTTTAGATTTTTTTTCAAAATAATTAAGTTCGGAACATATTTTAGGGCCTTCTATACAGCCGAGGCAGAATAACATATCTATAAATTTACCGTCGAGCGCGCCTTTTTTAATCGAATCGAGCACCATAAGAACGCGGTCTTTGCCTTCGGTAACTATAGTTTCATCATCCAGAACGTCTTCGTTTTTTTCGGCGCACTTTAAAAGCCCGCCGGCAACCGGATAAATAGCGCCAAGATGAGCTTTGGGCGGATCGAAATCTACCGCGTCCAATTTTTCTATATCTATTTTATTTTCCACTATCCATAACTTTAATTCTTCGAAAGTTATCGAATAATCGATATCGCGATTATAATTATTTTTTTCGTCGATTTTAGCGATGCACGGTCCTATGAACGCGGTGCGCCCTCGGGGGTTGATTCTTTTTGCCACGCGCGCGGAGGCTACCATCGGGCTTACTATCGGCGCCAATAGATCGATAATGGAAGGCTCGTATTTCTGGACGTATTTTACTATAGCGGGACATGGCGTGGCGATGATAGTTTTTCCTTTATTTTCGCTCAGATATTTTTTATAGGCTAACGTTACTAAATCTGCGCCAAAGCCGACTTCGTAAACGTTTTTAAATCCGAGCGCCTTGAGCACGCTGACTAATTTAAGGCCCACGTCTAAGAAGCTCACAACGAAAGAAGGCGCAACCAGAGCGTCTATTTCGGCGGATGCGATGTCGTTTTTGAGTTCGCTGAAATAAGAAAGCACTACCTTCGCGTTTTGCGAACATACGGTAGTGCAGTGACCGCAGGATATGCACCTGAAGCTGATAACGCTGGCCTTGCCGTCCTTGACTTTAATAGCGTGCGCCGGGCAGCTTTTAATACAGGCATAGCACTTTTTACATTTTTCACCTATAGTGGAAACTATTGACATATCAACCATCCGTATCAGTAAAAGTTAATTCACTTTCTATAATCTCGCTTAATCATCTCCATGAAACCTGATATTTAAGAGTATAAGGAGCGCGACATCGATAATAGCGCTCCGCGGCGTCCGGCTGGCTTTTGCAAAACCGTCCGCCGCGGACTCACTTTAGACTAATGATGCGATTTATTGCTTTCGACGTTCAATATATTGTTTACTTTCTCGAGTAAAATGCCAGGATTAATGGGCTTATCGAGGAACATGTCGGCTTTTATCCACTGTCTTTCTTTCGCCTCGTTAAGATCGAACTGTATCTCGGATTCCTGATTAACGGAAGTGGCCAGTATTACCGTGACCTGCGGACGGGCTTTTTTTATTTTATAGGCGAGAATAAAACCGGCGTCATAAGTTTCCATTATCAAATCGAGTATGACAAGGTCTGGATTGAATTTTTCGAATTTTTCCCAGCCTTCTTCGCCGGTCTCGGCGGCCTCGATAGAATATCCGTTAGATGATAAAGTTTCGGTTATTATTTCTCTTACGTCGGAATCGTCGTCAACTATCAATATTTTTTTCATGATTATTTGTCCCCCTTATACCTTGTGTGTAGTAATTCGTGCGCGTCATGCTCGTTTATATGCTTTTCGTATAATTCCTTCACGTCGGGATTTTCGTGTGAACGGCGTATGACCGCGTTTTCGTCTTCTTTATAAGTCGTTTTCGTACGCGATTTAAGAAGTTCGGCGTCAGTGTTATAAGGCTGGCCCGCGCCGCCCACGCAGCCTGAAGGGCAGCTCATTACTTCGATAAAATGAAGGTCGGATTTGCCCGAGGAAAGGTCTTCCATTATCTCGACGACATTTCCGAGGCCGTTAACCACCGCGACGTTTATCATTGTGCCGGCGATATCAACGGTTGCGCGCTTAATTTCAGACATTCCGCGCACGGGTTTATAATCTACGCCGGCAAGTTCCTTTCCGGTAACCATGAAATAAGCCGTTCTGATGGCCGCTTCCATAACGCCGCCGGTGGCGCCGAAAATCTTTCCCGCACCCGAAGCGTGAGCGAAAGGACGGTCATAATCGGAATCCTGAATTTTTTCGTACTGTAAGCCGTATTCATTTAATAATGAAAAGAGCTCGCGCGTAGTTAAAACCGCGTCAACATTTGCCATGCCTTCATTTTCAAGCTGCGACCTTCCGGTTTCGGACTTTTTGGCCACGCACGGCATTACCGATACTACGAATAAATCTTTAGCCTTAACTTTAAGAAGTTTTTCGCTCAAATGCTTTATCAGTGCGCCTTTCATCATGTGCGGCGACTTGCAGCTCGACAGGTGTTTGGTATGTTTAGGATAGAAAGTTTCTATAAAATTGATCCAGGCCGGGCAGCACGAAGTGAACATCGGAAGCGGCTTGGTTTTTTTAGTGAGGCGTTCGACGAGCTCTTTAGCTTCTTCCATTATAGTTATATCCGCCGCCGTGCAGGTATCGAAAACAAAATCTACGCCTATTCCGCGCAGCGCGCCAATTATCTTTTTAGTGGCGTCGTCGACCGATATGGATTTTTTAAAATATTCAGGAAAGGTCATCTGGCAGGCGGGCGCGAACTGAAACGCCACTTTTTTATTCGGATTGATCATAGCATCAATAACGAGTTTTTTATGTGATATTTCATGCAGCGCGCCGACGGGGCAGGCCATAATGCACTGTCCGCAGGAGACGCAATTACCTTCGGCGAGCGATTTAAAACTGCCGGGCGTAACCTGGGTTGAAAAGCCCCGGTGCGCGAAATCGATAGCCGATACGCCCTGTTTTTCGGCGCACACGGTAACGCAGCGACCGCAGAGTATACATTTAGCCATATCGCGTTCGACCGACGGCGAGGCTTTATCGATAACCGCTTTTTTGCGGGCGCCGCCCTGGAAAGCGATTTCGTCTATGCCGTATTGTTTTGAAAGGTCCTGCAGAAGACAGTTGCCGCTCTTAACGCAGGTGAGGCAGTCCTGCGGATGATTTGAAAGCAGCAGTTCGATTATTTTCTTGCGCGACATTCTAACCTGCGGCGAGTCGGTGCGCACCTGCATTCCGGCTTCGGCTGGATATGAGCACGAAGCGACGAGCCTTCCGGTTTTAACGTCTTCTACGACGCATATACGGCAGGCGCCGGAGGGCTTATAGCCTTCCATATGGCACAGCGTAGGTATAAACAGTCCCGCTTTTTTAGCGACCTGAAATATGGTTTCACCTTTTATAAATTCAACTTCCTTATTATTTATGGTCATTTTCAATTTTGTCTTCACGATAAATCACTCCTTCACGATAGCTGAAAATTTGCATGTGCTCAGGCAGAGCAGACAACCGGTGCATTTGTCGGCCGCGATAATATAAGGCGCGCCCGGTTTGCCGTAAATAGCGCCCTGTGGGCATTTGCGCGCGCAAAGGCTGCATCCTCTGCATTTTTCAGTGATTATCGAACACTTTACCATTGACGAACAGACGTGAGTGGGGCATTTTTTTTCGAATATATGCGCTTCATATTCGTCTCTGAAATGTTTCAACGTGGATAAAACCGGATTGCTGGCGGTCTGACCCAATCCGCACAACGAGCTGTTTTTAATTACGGCGCAGAGTTCTTCGAGTTCGAGAACGCCTTTGAATCTGAGCAGTTCGTCCGAAGATTGTTTCTGATTCGAAGTGTTTAAGACTATCCTGTCGAGAATTTCATAAAGGCGCTTGGTGCCTTCGCGGCAGGGAATACATTTGCCGCAGGACTCGTTCTGTATAAAATTCATGAAAAAGCGCGCCACGTCAACCATACAGGTCGTATCGTCCATGACGACCATACCGCCGGAACCCATCATAGCTCCGTTATCTTTAAGGTCTTCGTAGGTTATTTTAGTGTCCATAAGTTTTTCAGGCATACATGCGCCCGAAGGCCCGCCTATCTGAACGGCCTTGAACTTACGGCCGTCAGGAACTCCTCCGGCTATATCGTTAATAAGCGTTCTTAAAGTAATGCCCATGGGCACTTCTATAAGCCCGGAATATTTAACGCGGCCGGTCACGGCAAAAACTTTAGTGCCCAGCGATTTGCCTTCGCCGAAAGCGGCGAATTTAGCGGAGCCTTCACGGATTATCCAGGGCACGTTGGCGAAAGTTTCAACGTTATTTATGACCGTAGGCTTTCCGAACAAGCCTTTTTCGGCGGGATATGGAGGGCGCGGCGTCGGCATTCCACGCTTGCCTTCGATGGAAGCTAAAAGCGCTGTTTCTTCACCGCATACGAAGGCGCCGGCGCCTTTTTTAACTTTGAGTTCGAAATTAAACTTTGAATTCATAATATTTTTTCCGAGATATCCCTTTTCTTTGCATATTTTAATAGCATTTTCAAGTCGCTCGATAGCTAAGGGGTACTCGGCGCGGGCGTAAATATAACCAAAAGACGCGCCTATGGCATAAGCGCCTATAGTTATGCCTTCAATAACTCTGAAAGGATCGCTTTCAAGTACGGCGCGATCCATAAACGCGCCCGGATCGCCTTCATCGGCGTTCATTACGATATATTTTTTGCTACCCGGCTGTTTGAGCGCCAATTCCCATTTGATCGCGGTCGGGAATCCGCCGCCGCCGCGGCCTCTTAAACCGGATTTTTTTATTTCGTCTATAACGTTTTCGGGCTTCATCGTAGAAAGCACTTTTTTAAGCGCAACAAACCCCATAGTACCCGAATAATCTTCGAGCGAGTAGGGATTTACTATTCCGCAGTTTTCCAGCGCGACTCTTCTTTGTTTAACGAAATAAGGCGTATCGTAAATACAGGTGAAACCGGGAGTCTTTTTATAAGTTCCGAGCATCCACTTATTTGAATAATTTTTATTATCGACAAGCTCTATTAAAAATTCTGTGACATTTTGAGGGGTGATTTCGCAATAAGCGATGCGCGGCATCAAAGCGAACTCGAAATCGACCATTACTTCGCGCGAGCAATAACCGATACAGCCTACCGGTATCATTTCAAATGATATTTTACGGACGGCTAAAAAATCCTCGATAGTTTTTTTAATTTCAAGCGCTCCCTGCGCGAGGCCACAGGTACCCATCCCGATATATACCTTTACTTTATCCATAGTTAATTTCCTCCAGGATTGTTATATATTTATTTAAATAATAAGCATTTAAACTCTGGTAACTCCGGTTAATTAAATAATAATTGATTTATTTGACTATAATTAATCAACTACAGGTTTCAACCCAACCCGGCATTAAGCGCTCGCGGCGCCGGAAGTTTTAGCCGCTTCTTTTTCGCTGAGGTAATCGGCTTTTAGTTTATCGACTATCGAAAGGGTTTTAGCGACGTCAAGGTGGCCGTAAAATTTATCGTTGATCATCATTACGGGAGCTATCGAGCACGCGCCGAGGCAGGCGACCTGCTGAAGCGAAAATATTTTGTCGCGCGTAGTCTGGCCGATTTCAACTTTCAAATGGTCTTTAAGCGAGTTTAAAATATTAAGCGAGCCTTTAACGTGGCAGGCGGTGCCGCGGCATACTGAAATTTGAAAATGGCCGGGCGGAATGAGTTTGAATTGATTATAAAAAGTCGCCACGCCATATACTTTAGAATCGGCGATGCCCAGATATTCGGATATCTTTTTAATATCGTCCTTCGAAATATAACCTCTAACATCCTGAACATCCTGCAGTATCGGAATTAAATTATCGCGGGATTTTGCATATTTGTTAAACGCCTCGTAAATGCGTTTTTCGATGTCACCGTTAACCATTTCGATCTTACCTCCATTATTTCTATAGTTGTTTAAATTGATCTGATATGATAAAAACATATAACTCGCGGCTAAATTTTCATTTTTTACTATCGCGTCGTCCGGTAATTTCAGGTGCAGCGGAGCAAAGTTCCAGAAATAGCGGATGCCGAGTTTATAAAGCAGGCCGGCAACTTTAGTCGCCCCCTGCGCGGGAATAGTGAGAATGGCGATTTTAACGCCCAATGTAGTTATTACTTCTGAAAGATTGTCAAGCGGCAATATTTTAAAAGATTCGACCGAAGAACCTATTTTTTCAGGTGAGTCATCGAAAAGCGCCACTATTTTAAGGCCGTAATTCGAAAAATTAGAATAATTACTCACCGCGCGGCCGAGATTTCCAGCCCCTATAACGATAGCCCTGTTAACGGTCGTCGTACCGAGCACCATTTTAACGGCCGAAATAAACTCGTTAATTTCATAACCTTTATTGGGCTTTCCATTTAAATTAAGAAATGAAAGGTCCTTTTTAATATTATTCTGGTCTATGAAAAAATGTTTTGAAAGAATCGACGAGCTTATAAATTCGTGGCCCTGCTCTTTTAAATGACACGCTAACTGAAGGTACCTGGGCAATCTTTCAACGATTCTAAGACTAAAATCCATATCGTCTTCGCCCCATTAATGATTAGTTATTTTTTTCACTAATGAAATGATACAACTTTTTTTATTTTATGTCAAGTAATTTTCGATAAAAAAATGATAAATTTTAGTTTTTTTTATAAAAAAGTGAAAAAAATAGCTATTCGAGCTAAACACGAAGTTTTATCGTTTACCAGGTGACCAACATAATCAATTATCCGCAGAATAATATTATTTTACTATTTTAGTCATGAATCAAGCATATATTAATAAATATAATTCGTTTTTATATTGTTTTATATTGCTTTTTGTATTATTTGTGGTATAATAATATTAACCAGATTCTCTCACAAATCCGGAATAAATTCCGGTTCATAATAATAAATTCGTTTAGTGCGAGCTATAGAGTATTTTACTATAGCTCAAGGAGGATGTAGTATGTTAGAAAAAGTAAAAATTTTACTTGCCGAAGACGATTTAAAAACAGCCACTTTAATTTATGAACTGCTTTCCGCAAATTCAATTTACGAAATCAAATGGGTAGAAAACGGCGCGCTCGCAGTTGACGCCGCACTCAAAGAAAATTACGACATAATCTTCATGGACATCCAGATGCCGGTAATGGACGG
>DIVV01000070.1 GCA_002423385.1 bacterium UBP16_UBA6123 | reverse complement strand
GGGAATAATGCTCGGATTATCCGGCAGCTACGATGTAAAATCCAACCGTGAAAGCGGTTATGGCCGTTACGATGTAACGCTGGCCCCTAAATCGAAAAGCAGTCCCGGCATAATATTCGAGTTTAAAAAAATCGATCCCGGCGAAAATAAAACGCTCGAAACCGCCTGTGACGAAGCGTTAAAGCAAATCGAGGCGAAAGAATATAAAACCGAATTAAAGGCCGCGGGCGTCAATAAAATCATCGAAATCGCGCTGGCCTTCGAAGGCAAGAAAGTTATGATGAAGTATAGGGCGGCGGAGTGAAAGCGGCGCATGGTTTTTATATTCAAGCAAGCCGAATTTGACTTGATATAGCAGTGTTTTTGTGATAAAATTATAACACGATCGAATTATTTTTTCCGATATTTACAGAAATTATTTAAAGGAGGAGTCATGGCGGGATTGCCTTTAAAAAAGCCGGAATACGAATTCACTTATGGCGATTATCTTAAGTGGGACGACAATATGCGTTGGGAGCTCATTGACGGTATCGCTTACGATATGACGCCGGCACCGTTAAGAGTGCATCAAAAAATTTCCGGCGCGATTTTCAAACATTTTATAAATTATCTTGACGGCAAAGATTGTGAAGTTTATAACGCCCCTTTCGACGTCCGCCTGCCCGAAGGCGACGAAGCTGACGATGACGTCCCGACGGTCGTTCAGCCCGACATACTCGTCGTCTGCGATAAATCCAAATTGGACCGGCGCGGTATGCGCGGCGCGCCCGACCTTGTGGTGGAAATATTATCCGAACACACATCGAAAAAAGATATGACGGTCAAGCTCGACCTCTACGAACGCCATCACGTGAAGGAATACTGGATCGTTAACCCCGACGGCAAAAACATAATGATTTTTAAGTTTGATAATAGGAGCAAAAAATATAAAAGACCTGAAACATACTTTCCAGGCGATGAATTGAAGGTCGGAATTTTTAAAGATCTTATAATCAAGCTGGATGACGTTTTCAGGAAATGAAGAGCTTGTCGTCTGTTACGGCGAGTAAAGATATAAAACTTAAATTCGAACTCTACGAACTGCACGGCGTAAAAGAATACTGGATAGTTCATCCGGCCAAAAAGTACTTAATGGTCTATAAACTCGATCTGCACACAAAAAAATACGGCCGGCTCGACATCTATCTGCGAAAAGCTAAAGTTAACCCGCTGTGATAAAGGGATCGAGCGTAAAACTCGACGATATTTTCGAGGAATGAACGACCTATGCGTTTAAGCGAATTTGAAGTCAAATCGATTAAAGAATCGATACGCGTTTTTGACCCGGATGCCCTGATTTATTTATTCGGCTCGCGGACCGACGACTCTAAAAAAGGCGGCGACATCGATATTCTGGTGCTTTCGGAAATATTGACTTCTAAAGAAAAAAGATTGATAAAACTCGATTTATATGATAAAATCGGCGAGCAAAAGCTCGATATCATCATTTCAAAAAATGACGCGAATAATTCGTTCGTTAAATTAGCCGAAAGCGGCGGTATTATTTTATGACGCAAAAAGAATATATAGCCAATGTTTTAGAGACGTTAAAAATTTTAGAAGATAGTCTGCGCTGGTTAAGGCGTTCTTATGAAAAATGCCTTAAAATCGGCATTAAAAAAGAATATTCAGACGACGAATTCGACGCGTTCGAAACGCTGACTTCCAGATACGCCAGAACCGCCGATATAGTTATTTATAAAGTTTTTGGAAGCATAGATGCCGTAGAATTTGAAAATCACGGTTCCTTGATAGACGTTTTAAACCGGGCGCACAGGCGCGGATTTTTTGAATCGATAGAAAAGATAAGGCAAATCAAGGAATTAAGGAACGAAATAGCTCATGAATATGTTAAAGCCGATATAATAGAACTTTATGGCGACGTCATGGAATTTGTGCCGGAACTTTTTAACATAAGCGATAACGCGAAAAAGTATGCCGAAAAAAATATAAGCCCGGGTGCATAAAGATAACTTTTCATATAAAATAACGGAGGCGCCATGGTCGGCCCGCCATTTAAAAAGCCTGAAATTTACTTTTCCGGCGATGAATTGAAGGTCAGGATTTTTAAGGATCTGAAGATCGAGCTCGATGACGCGTTTAAGGAATGAAGATTTGACCGGCTGATTATTTGATAAAATCATTATTGTCTCTCGCCTTGAATAAATTCAAGGTTACTTACTTCACATAGTAGGAGAAAAAATGGCCAACATAAGTATGTTTTTTGGAATAATCATTAAGATGTTTTATTCCGAACATGATCCCGCGCATTTTCACGCTGAATATCAGGGGCAAAGAGGCGCATTTAACTTAGAAGGCGAACTTACTAAAGGAAATTTCAAATCCAAAACAGCCCTGAAATTAATCAAGCAATGGGCTAAATTACATAATGTGGAGTTAAAAGACAATTGGAAAAGGATGAAAAAAGGAATTCCTTTTAATAATATTGAACCGCTCGAATAGGGAGGAATTATGAAAGAAATACCTGTAGTAGTGTCGGCAAAGCATAAGGGCAAATTTCTTATCGAAGTTGAATTTAATGACGGCATTAAAAAAGTCATAGATTTCAAGCAATTTTTAAAAGGCCCTATTTTTGAGCCGTTAAATGATGAAGCATATTTCAAAAAGTTTTATATCGAAGGCTGGACAATCGCATGGCCTAATGGCGCCGACGTGGCGCCGGAAACTCTTTATTCGTGCGAAGAAGTTTCAGCCAGGAAAGCGGCTTAGTCAATGTAAATGAGTCCGTCGGCAGACGCCTTCGTCGGCGAAACCCTCAAAACCGCCTGTGACGAAGCGTTAAAGCAAATCGAGGCGAAAGAATATAAAACCGATTTAAAGGCCGCTGGCGTCAATAAAATCATCGAAATTGCGCTGGCCTTCGAGGGCAAGAAAGTTATGATGAAGTATAGGGCGGCGGAGTAAAAGCGGCGCATGGTTTTTATATCCAAGCAAGCCGAATTTGACTTGATATAGCAGTGTTTTTGTGATAAAATTATAACAAGATCGAATTATTTTTTCCGATATTTACAGAAATTATTTAAAGGAGGAGTCATGGCGGGATTGCCTTTAAAAAAGCCGGAATATGAATTCACTTATGGCGATTATCTTAAGTGGAACGACGATATGCGTTGGGAGCTCATTTACGGCGTTGCTTACGATATGACGCCGGCGCCGTTGAGGGTGCATCAAAAAATCGTCGGAGCTATTTTTAAAGATTTTATAAATTATCTTGACGACAAAGAGTGCGAAGTTTATATGGCCCCCTTCGACGTCCGCCTGCCCGAAGGCGACGAAGCTGACGATGACGTCCCGACGGTCGTTCAGCCCGATATACTCGTCGTCTGCGATAAATCCAAACTCGACAGGCGCGGTATGCGCGGCGCGCCTGACCTGGTGGTGGAAATATTATCCGAACATACGTCAAAAAAAGATATAACCGTTAAACTCGATCTCTACGAGCGCCATCATGTTAAAGAATACTGGATCGTTAACCCCGACGGCAAAAACATAATGGTCTTTAAACTCGATAGAAGCAAGAAATACAAAAAGCCTGAAACATACTTTCCAGGCGATGAATTGAAAGTCGGAATTTTAAAGAATTTGACGATCAAGCTCGACGATGTTTTCAAGGAATAATAGCGAAATTTAAAATCAAAAACAACTCTAAAGCCAATAAAGCGAGAGGTTTGTAATGAAAAAAATAGCGATAGGCGTTGACGATTTTTTTGAAATAATAGAAAACGATTGCTATTACGTAGATAAGACTTTATTTATTAAAGAGATAATCGACGACGGGGCAAAAGTAATTTTAATCCCGCGTCCGCGCAGATTTGGCAAAACCCTCAATCTGTCGATGCTCAATTATTTTTTTCAAAACGCCGTTCCTGCGTTGAAAGCGGGCGAAAAACCCTTGCCGGCCGATAACGGACGGCTGTTTTCGGGCCTTAAAATAATGGATGCCGGTGCCGAATATACCGCCCGTTTAGGTATTTATCCCGTTATATCCATGACGCTTAAAGACGTCAAACACGCCCGCTGGCAAGATTGTTACGGCGCGATCAAGTCGGTTATTTCAAAATTGTATATAGCCCACAGGTATTTAGTCGATGCCGCCGCTATTCTTAGCGAAGAAGAAAAAACAACATTTGTTAATATATGCTCAGAAACCGCTGAAAAATCTAAATTCGAATCATCGCTTAAAAACCTTTCCGATTATTTATACCGCTACTACGAAAAAAAAGTTATAATACTCATCGACGAATACGACATGCCCATACAGGCCGGCTATATTAACGGCTACTATGGCGAGATAATCGAGTTCATGCGCAACATGTTAAGCGGGGCGCTGAAAGGAAACATAAGCCTTGAAAAATCGGTGTTGAGCGGCATATTGCGCGTGGCTAAAGAGAGCATATTTTCGGGGCTCAATAATCTTAAGGTATCGACGCTGCTTGACGAACGCTACGCGCAATATTTCGGCTTCACTGAAGAAGAGGTAGAAGCCATGGCGGCGGAGTATAAAATTATACCGCCGCTGCCCGGCGAAAATAATCGATACGACGAATTAAAAACCTGGTATAACGGCTATATATTCGGAAAAACTGTTATATATAACCCCTGGTCTATTATTAATTATTTTGACAATCCCGGCGACGGCGCGCGCCCTTACTGGGTGAACACCAGCGATAATTCGCTTATAAAAGACCTTATATCGCAGTCCGGCTCCGACGTCAAAATGGAGATTGAAAAACTTATAAAAGGCGAAACGATCGAAAAGGAAATTGACGAAAACATCATTTACTCAGAGGTCGGCCGGAATGAAAAATCGCTGTGGAGTTTCTTTTTAATGTGCGGTTATTTGAAAGTATTCAAAACTCGATTAATCGAAGGCCGAAAGGTTTGTGTTCTCGCCGTTCCGAATAAAGAGGTCGAAACCATTTATAAAAGCACGATTATAGGCTGGTTCGAAAACTATATTCAAAAAAACGAATTTGATATGATGTTGAAATCTCTTGTCACGGAGGACCTTGAAACTTTCGAAAAAATATTTAAAAAATTCGTACTATCGTCGATGAGTTATTTCGATACTTCCGGCAGCGAGCCTGAAAAAGTTTATCACGCTTTCGTTCTGGGAATAATGCTCGGATTATCCGGC
>DIVV01000037.1 GCA_002423385.1 bacterium UBP16_UBA6123 | reverse complement strand
AATATCGATATCCCCTGCCGCTACGGCGGAGAAGAATTTACGATAATAATGCCCGAAACCGACGCGGTTGGCGCGCGCGTGCTTGCCGAAAGACTCCGCAAACGCATCGAATCCTACGAATTTCCGGGACAGGAAAAGCCGCTGCATGTGACTATAAGTATCGGCGTTTCGATATTTCCGGATGATGCCGCCGATAAACTTATGCTGATTAAAAAATCCGACGACGCGCTTTACCGCGCTAAAGAGGCCGGCAGAAACAATACCCAGATCTATTCTGAAATGCCCGCTGAAAAAGAAGAAAAAACACAAATTACTGAAGGTAAAGAAGAACCTTCAGCCAATCTAGAATCGGAAACGAACAGTGAAAAAAATCCCGCCGGTCATTAATATTTCGGTTTCTCACGGAAATTCATATATTAAAACCGCAGTTTATATAAATAATTTGCAGAAGGCATTTTTCAAACTCGAATCTATAAAAATGCCGTCGGTTAAGCTTTATTTATCCGGGCTTATTAAAATATTCGATTATTCTAAATTATCCGCGCCTGAAAATGTCATTATGGCCGTTTCCGCCACTAAAAAAGACGCCGAAAATTTTTATCGCAAAGTGTGCGCTAAAACGGGTTTTAAATTTTTAATAGTTACGGCCGGATTAAATTTACCCATCCAGATTAATTATCATCCGCCCGATTCTCTCGGTACCGATAGAATATGTTCCGCCTCGGCCGCTTTTGAAAAATATCGCGGCGAAAGCGAAACGCTCGCCGTTATCGATTTCGGAACGGCGACTACTTTCAATATAATATCTAAAGGCGTTTTCGAAGGCGGCTTGATACTGCCTGGATTCGGGCTATATAAAAATTCGCTCGGCGATTCGTGCGATTACCTTTTTAGAGTCAGATACAACCGCATTGCCGGTTTTTTATGCCGCGACACGGCTTCTTCGCTGATTGCCGGAATCTACGGCGGCTATCCCGTGCTTATAAACGGATTATATCAAAAATTGCTTGATGACGCGCGCTTAGACGAAAAAAAAGTCTGCCTTATTATTACCGGCGGCTATTCTAATTTTTTTACAACCATGCTCGAACGCCCGGTTATATGCGATCAATCGCTTGTCGCCGACGGAATCAATATAATAGCGAATTTAAACAGATGAACGACGAAATTTATATAAAAAAACTTAATATAGGTAAAGTGACGCTTGAAAATAATCTTATTTTAGCGCCGTTAGCAGGCGTTACCGATTATCCTTTCAGGCTTATCTGCAGAGCTTTAGGCGCCGGGCTTACGGTTTCTGAAATGATTCACGTCACCGCGCTCACTCATAAAAGTAAACATATCCCCACTCTTACCATGCGCGGGGCGAATGAACGGCCGTATTCAATACAGCTTTTTGGAAATAATCCGCAACATTTCGCTAACAGCGTCCGATTCATTATTCGCAACGCCATGAGCGAGATTATCGATATCAATATGGGCTGCCCGGCAAAACAGGTCGTAACGTCCGGCTCGGGTTCATATCTTATGAAAGAGCCTGAACTCGCGCGCTCGATTATCAAAGCCTGCGTGGATGCCTCCGCTGAATTCGGCGAAGCCGCCCTGCCGGTTACCGTTAAAATAAGGCTTGGCTGGGACTTAAATTCCATTAACGCCGTCGATTACGTTAAAATGGCCGAAGACTGCGGGGCCGCCATGGTTACCGTTCACGCAAGGACTTATTCGATGCGTTTTTCGGGAACGCCCCTTTATCACCATGTTGCCGATTGTAAAAAAGCCGTTAAAATACCGGTGGTGGTTAACGGCGATATCAATCTTTATGATTCGGTTAAAAAAGTTATTGATATTTGCGGGGCGGACGGGGTTATGATTGGAAGAGCGGCCATGGGACGCATCTGGATCTTTAACGATATATTAAGGCAGGCGGCCGGTAAAAGAATGCTTGACTTTAGCATAGCTGATGTTATAAAATTAATAAAGCTGCACGGTCGTCTGGTCGCCGCGTTTTATTGCGACATTAACGGAGTGGAAAGTTTCCGAAAGCAACTGCTGTGGTACACGAAGGGCTGGTACGACTCGGCGAAACTGCGCGACAGACTTAAAATGGTTTCAAGCGCGGACGAAATAGATTCCATTCTCGACGAATATATTAAACGCACGGGCGACACCGCACTGCCGCTACATAATACCTTTAACGTGTACGAGCGCGTATAAAACGGCGCGCCCCGCCCGAACGGCATGAAACTTCCTTAAATAATCAGGCGGGCATAAAAAGAAAAATAAGAAAAATAAGAAAGTTAAAAACAAGAAAAATAAGAAAAAATGATAGAGAATAGTGATGACAATAAAAAATAATAACGGTAAAGTTAGCAAGCGCTTACTTACTTTATATAAAAAAATAATAGGCGGCTTAGCGCTCGAACATCGAGCGGCTTTTACTTTTATATTATTTTTAACAGCCGCGTTATCCGCCATGGCGCTTGTTTTCGCACTTGCCGGCGACGCCCGCGCGCAGACGGCGTTTCCGCCCGGAGAAATATATTTTTCTCCCGAAACCAATATCGAAGATAAATTCGCCGGCTTCCTCCACAGGGCGCAGGGATCGATATTTATATGCGCCCGCTCGCTCGATTCTAAAAAAATAGCCGAAACGCTCATCGAGATCAGAACGAAACGAATGCTTCCGATCAAGCTGCTGTTATATAAGCCGTCTGCGGCGGATAACGCGTATATAGAAAAATTCTTATATTATAATATAGATGTGGTTTTAGCCGAAAACCCGGCCGGTTTCGATCATAACTTCTGCATGATCGATTTTAACTCCATTTATCTTTCATCGGCCGATTTTAACTATAAATCGCTTAACCAGGATTTTAACTACGCCATGATAATCAGCGGCAATGAAAAGTTTGCCGAAAATTTTCATCACGAATTCGTCGAAATGTTCGAAGGCGCTTCCTATGGCGTCGCTTCGCCCGTCAATACGCCTAACGCTAATATCAGCGTTAACGGAGCGACTATCGATACCGCTTTTTTGCCGGAAGACTCCATAGACGCTAAAATTACTTCCATTATATCAAAAGCCGACTCTAAAATAAGAATTATATCCGCTGAATTAAAAAATTCACTAATTCTTGATAACATTCTCGGGCGCAAAGACGCCGTGCCCGACATCGAGGCGCTTTTTGAATACGGCGATAACGCGGCTTCGAAAACTGAATATGAAAAATTAAGAAAGGCCGGTATATACGCGGTTTATAACAGAGGATTCACCAAATTGAACGCAAGCGTCGTAATCATCGATAATAAATACGTTATGCTTTTAGGCTCAAATAAAGCTAAAAATAATACATCCGAAGCCGATTCTTCGTTTATCACTATTAATTCCACGTTAGTCGCTTCGGAGTTTAATAAATTTTTCGATTCGCTAATGCAAAAAAATACTTTCGATATAACTTTGACCGGCCAGGTCCTGAACTCATCAAACAAATTGCCGCTCGATAATACTCGCATCTGGTTCCAATCGCTTGCGGCAACCGCGTTTACAGATTATCTCGGCTGGTATGAAATTAAAGGAACACTTCCTGATGAGTTCATGATTACGGCCGAACGTGAATATTATTTTTCTAAAGATATAATTTTTTTGAAAAAAAATGGAAGAAGGCTTGATTTTTTACTCAATCATATTATATCATATAATAGCCTGAGCGGTTTTATAGTCGATAAATATTCGCGCTCACCGGTTGCCGGCTGCGGGCTCGTCGCGGTTTATATTGAAAATGTCACGGGGACGCGTACTTTCATTAGAACCAATACGAACGAAAAAGGTTTTTTCACTTTTAAAGCCCTGCCGGTTGGAAGCGTAGATATCGAAATATCGCATCCTAACTATCAGAAGCGCGTTGAAAAAGCCTATACCATAAGCGGAAATAAGCCGATCAACCTGCAAAATGCAATCGAGCTCGAAACCAATTATATCATAACCGCCTATCCGAATCCGGTTTTTGAAGATAATTTTTTGATAAATATTAAAGATTCCCGCGTTAGCGCGGAAGTGCCGCAGGTGACTATTAAGCAGAATAATTACATCGAAATTCCAGTTTCCATGGCAATTGCGGCTTCCGGCGATATGAAAAATATATATGTAGGCAACTATATTATTAAAAAAGGATATTACGGCGCCGCGCGCATAAACGTGAACGGCGGAATGTCGTATAAAGACGTAATGATAGATTTTTTACAGGCATATAAAAAATACGCCTACTCCGCTCCCGAACGCGGAATAAGCCTTGCCATAGCCGAAAATTCAGTAAGGCGCTCCGGCTACATTTCCGTCAGCGACGACGACAGCGGATCTTACCCGCTCAACGATGGTGAGCTCAGGCCGCTTTCCGGCCGCGGCGCTCCGCTTGATATTAATTTCAGCCGCGGCCTTTCGATCGCTTCCGATAGCGCCAGCACGGAGGCGCCCGATTCTAACATTATCGAAATGAGCGTCGGCCTGGATGAATATAATAAATCGCAAAGCGGCGCTTCCGGCGGGCGTCCTCATATTTACCGCTTCGATGCCAATGCCGCAAAATGGCGCTTCCTCGAAACAGCGGTGTACGAAAAAACCGGCAGCACGGGCGGTTCAGGTGAAATTAAACTTAAGGCTGCTTTAAAACGCTCCGGTAAGTATGGCGTTTTTATAGATACCATGCCGCCGGGTATCCAGACGGTTAAATCAAAAGGCGGCCGGCTGATCGTTAAAATTAAAGATAACGGCTCCGGGCTCAACGAAAAAAGCCTTTCTGTTTTTTCCGGCAGCCGCCCGGCTGATGAAAATTTTGTGATTGCAGCCGAAAACGATTTGTCAGACGAGAATATAAATGAACGCGAATATGTTATCGGCGGCGCGGACGGTCTTTCTGACGGCGGATTTTATATCTGCCTCAGCGATAATAGTGGAAATTATTCACTGACGCCCGTTTCAAAAATTAATAAAATGGCCGTAAGGCAAAACGAGGAGCAGGTGGAGGTTTATCCAAATCCCTGCCGGAGCTTCGCTAAATTCAGAATTAAAAACGCGGCATCAGACTATGTAACTATATCTGTTTATGATGTGTCAGGCAATAAAATGTTTGATCTATGCGATAACCATCAACTAAACGGTAACGATGCCGAAATCTTGTTTAACCTCGATTCCCTTGACGGCTATGGCGCGCGTAATTCGCGTCCCGCCAATTCGGTTTTATTTTACAGGGTTAAATTTGCTTCCGGCGCTCAAAAAACAGGCAAGCTGGCAATTATTAAGTAACTTGTTCACTAGGAAGGTTAATTATGGGAAGAAGACGTAACGCAAGGGTTCTCGCCCTCACATTTATGTATCAATATGACCTTAAAACCTATGAAAAGATGGAAGATATCATTCACTACACCCTTTTTATGGATGAATACGAGGTCGATGTCGTTAACTATGCGACCAGACTCGCTTCCGGCCTTGTAAAAGCGCTCGAAGAAGTGGATGAACTTATAGTTAAATCCGCCGAAAACTGGACGATCGGGCGCATGGCCACATTGGACCGCAATATTCTCAGGCTTTCGATATTCGAAATGCTCTATGAAAAAGACGTTCCTAAAAACGTTACCATCAACGAAGCGGTTGAAATGGCTAAAACCTACAGCACCGAAAAATCAGGCGAGTTCGTAAATGGAATTCTGGATAAAATAAGTAAAACCTATATCAAGGAAAAAAAGTGAGGTAGCCGCTATGGCCAGGGTTGAAAAGAAATTACTTGGTCAGATTTTAATTAACGCAAATTTAATAACTGATAAACAGCTCGAAGAATCCCTTAAAGAACAAAGAAAAACGGGACAAACTCTGGGCTATATTCTGGTTTCTAAAAATTATATTTCACAGCAGGATTTAATTAATTTTTTTGAAAGTAAACTCGGTATTCCATACGCTAATTTAACTAATTACGTTATCGATCCCGAAATAGTTAAATTCGTTCCATATGATATCGCTTCTAAATATAATCTCATCCCCCTGCTTAAGGTCAAAAATACCCTTACCATAGCAATGCTCGATCCGCTCGACAGCTTCGTTATCGATTCGCTTAAATATACCACGGGCTGCGATATCAAGCCGCTCGTCTCGACGCGCGAGGAGATCGAAAAATCGCTCGAACTCTATTACAACGTTAATAAAAATGTGAAGACAGATTTAGCCGCTGATAACGAAGCCGATTTAAACGAATTGCAGCAGTTCGCCAATAAACTTCAGGGAATACCCGAAGCGCTCGCTAATATCGACGGCTCATCCGATAACGCCGCGCCCGTCATTAAACTCGTTAATTTGATTATTTTAAAAGCTATAGCCGACGGCGCCTCCGATATTCATATAGAACCCTCCGATAAAAACCTCAGAACCCGCTATCGCATCGACGGCATACTCCACGAAGTCATGACGCTGAGTAAAGCGCTCGAACCCGCCGTCACCTCGCGTATTAAAGTTATGGCCAATATGGACATTTCCGAAAAACGCATACCGCAGGACGGACGCGCTGAAATGAAATTTCAGAACCGCAGCATCGATCTTCGTATTTCTTCTTTCCCGTGCGTGCACGGCGAAAAGATAGTTTTGAGAATTCTCGATAAAACCGGAATTATGATACCACTCGAAGATCTCGGCTTCGCGCCTGAAGTGCTCGAAAAATTCAAGGCCGTTATCAGAAAGCCGAACGGTATTATATTAGTTACCGGCCCCACTGGCTCCGGTAAGTCCACCACGCTTTACGCGTCACTGGATAAAATTAATTCAGTCGATAAAAATATCGTTACTATCGAAGATCCAGTCGAATACGAACTCAGCGTTATTAATCAGTCGCAGGTCAATGTGAAGGCCGGTTTTACCTTTGCCGGCGGACTGCGCTCAATATTGCGCCAGGACCCCGATATCGTCATGGTGGGCGAAATTCGCGACCATGAAACCGCTGAAATAGCCATACGCGCCGCGCTTACCGGACACTTAGTTTTTTCGACGCTGCATACTAACGACGCTTCAGGCGCCGTTACTCGCTTGATCGATATGAAGATCGAGCCGTTTTTGATATCTTCATCTATAATCTGCGTTATGGCTCAGCGACTCATTCGTAAAATATGTTCGAGCTGTAAAACCGCCTATGTGCCCTCGCCTCAATTTATCGATAAAATCAACCAGCTCGTCGATGCCAACCTGCCTGATAATTTCGAATTGTACCGGGGCGCCGGCTGCGCCTTCTGTAAACATACCGGCTTTAAAGGCAGAACCACCATTAACGAATTATTGGTGCCTAACGAAAAAATACATGAAGCTATCGTTAATAGAGCGCCGACTTCGGTCATTAAAAAAGAAGCCAGAAAAAACGGAATGAAAACACTCAGAGAAGACGGTATCTACAAAGTAATCGAAGGTTTGACGACTATCGAAGAAGTAATTAGAGTAACGCAGGTCGATGACTATTAATATTAACTTTGATTTCGATTTATCACAAATAACCTTTTCTACCGAATTGCGCGTCCGATACGCCGAAACCGATACCATGGGCGTTGTTTACTACGGCAATTACTTTACATGGTTCGAAGTCGCGCGTACCGACGCGTTAAGACAACTCGGCTATCCATACTCGCTCCTCGAAAAAGACGGCGTGCTCCTTCCCGTAGTAGAGGCTTCCGCCCGCTATATGGCGCCTTTTCGCTACGACGACGAGGTGGTCGTTAAATCTAAAATTACCGAATTCAGCGAGATTAAAATCGTTTTTACCTACGATGTTTATAAATTGCCCGAAATGAAACTCTGCACAAGCGGAAGAACACGCCATGCGTTCATCGGGCCCGACGGTAAAGTACTTAAAAATGATCCGGACGGTAAAGTTAAAAAAATAGCCGACCTATTGAACGATTATTATAAAAATTATAATGGAAAATTGAATTAACCAAAATTAAATAAAACAAATGAAGCGAAGAAATTAAAATAAAGCGAAGTAAATTAAAATAAAGTTAAATTAAATTAAATAAATAAGGTGTGATTAGATGATTTCAAAAGAAGAAATCACCAGAATAGCAGATCTGGCCATGCTCGATTTAACCGATTCCGAAAAAAATGAGTATGCCGCGCAGATTTCATCGCTGCTCGATTATTTTAAACAGATACAATCTCTCGACCTCGCCGGTGTCGAACCAACGAATCACGCTCTGGTGGCTGATAATGTCCTTAGAGAAGATAAGGCTTTTCCGTCGGCCGGACAAAAGTGCGTTATCGCCGGCGCGCCCGATACCGACGGACAGAGCTACCGTGTGCCGGCTATTATCGAGACTGAGGAGTAATTTATATGACCGGGAATTTTATTGAATATTCTAATTATGAACAAATGCCGCTGCACTTTAAACCGGCCCATGAAATCCGGCGCATGCTCGATTCTAAAGAAATATCGCCCGCTGAACTGCGCGCGCATATAGCCGGACGCATTAAAAAATACGAGCGGCTTAACGCGTTTTTGTCGGTTATTCCGGATGCGATCACCTCTGAAATTGGCTTTGTAAGTGCCTCTAAAACTGACAATGCCGGCCGCGCCGCCGCGTCTGTGCCTGTGTCGGCGGCCGATAATCGCTACTGGTCCGATATTCCTGTCGCACTTAAAGATAATATAGCTACTAAAGGCATTAAAACAACCGCAGGATCTAAAATATTAGAAAATCACACGCCGATCTACGATGCCGCCGTCGTTAAAAAACTTAAAAAATCCGGCGCCGTTATTATCGGTAAAACTAATATGGATGAATTCGCCATGGGCTCATCTACCGAAAATTCGGCCTTCGGCGCCACCCTTAACCCGTGGGATACCACATGCGTTCCAGGCGGCTCGTCGGGCGGCTCAGCCGTCGCTGTAGCCGGCGGAATGGCTTATATGGCGCTCGGCTCCGATACCGGCGGCTCTATCCGTCAGCCGGCCGCGCTCTGCGGAGTTTGCGGAATGAAGCCGACCTATGGACGAGTGTCGCGCTGTGGATTGATCGCTTTCGCCAGCTCACTCGATCAAATCGGGCCGTTTACCCGTGACGCACTCGATATGGCCAGCGCGCTCGACGCTATCTGCGGGCATGATCCCGCCGATTCTACTTCCAGCGATATAAAATTTGAGCCGCTCTTCGATCAAATTAAAAATAGCGCCGATTTTTCTAAACTTAAAATCGGTATCGTCGATGATTACTTCGGCGAAGGCGTCGATTCCGGCGTCACCTTACAGGTGCAGGCCGCCGTCGATCAATTTAAAAAAATGGGCGCTGAAATTATCTCAATTAAACTGCCGCATACACAATACGCCATCCCCGTTTATTACCTTATTGCAACGGCTGAAGCAAGCTCTAATCTCGCGCGCTTCGACGGCGTTAAATACGGCTTCAGAGCGCCTGAATTCAAGAATCTTAAAGAAATGTATATGAAAACTCGTGACGCCGGCTTCGGGGCCGAAGTTAAAAGGCGGATAATCCTCGGCACTTACGCCCTCAGCTCAGGTTATTACGACGCTTATTACAAAACAGCCCAGAAGGCGCGCACTAAAATTAAAGAAGATTTTCAGGCGGCATTCGCTAAAGTCGATTTGATACTATCTCCCGTTACTCCCGCTACCGCTTTTAAATTCGGTGAAAAAACCGCTGATCCGCTCGCTATGTATATGTCCGATATATTCACCATATCTGCTAACTTAGCGTCGATACCAGCGCTTTCAATCCCGTGCGGCCTTAGCGACGGTATGCCCGTAGGGCTCCAGCTTTCGGCGAATTATTTTCAGGAAAAACTCCTGCTCGCCGCCGCTTATCAGTATCAAAAGCATACTGTTCATCACATGCGCTTCGCAGCAGGTTGTAGTCTTTAGTCTTTAGTCGTTAGTCATTAGGGGGTTAGGGGTTTGTGTGGCCTGGCCGCCGTCGAATATGTGTAAAAGGTTGTTAGCAGGAGGAAGTTAATTAATGAATTATGAAGCCGTTATTGGCCTTGAAGTCCACGTTCAACTGAGTACCGATACTAAAATATTCTGCTCGTGCTCCGCACGCTACAGCGGAAATGAACCGAATTCAAACGTTTGCGAAATTTGCAGCGGCCAGCCCGGTGTTCTGCCGGTCCTGAATAAAGAAGTGTTGAAGCGCGCCGTTAAAACCGGTCTCGCGCTTAATTGCACTATCGCTAAACGGACTAAATTTGACCGTAAAAATTATTTTTACCCCGACCTGCCCAAAGGTTACCAGGTATCCCAGTTCGATATGCCTATTTGCGAAAATGGCAGCATAATCGTTAACGACAGCAGGGCCGAAGTTAAAAAAGATAAAAAAATCGGCATCACCCGCATCCACATGGAAGAAGATGCCGGTAAAAATACCCACGATACCGCCGGTATCCATTCATTCGTCGATTATAACCGCGCTGGCGTTCCACTGCTCGAAATTGTGTCCGAACCCGATATGCATTCAGCCGTCGAAGCTAAAGAATATCTCGAAAAATTAAAAGTAATACTCAAATATATCAACGTATCAGACTGCAATATGGAAGACGGCTCGCTTCGGTGCGATGCGAACGTTTCAATCAGACCAGCCGGCCAGCTTAAACTCGGTACGAAGGTCGAAATTAAAAATATGAATTCATTTAGAGGCGTTCAAAAAGCTATCGAATTCGAAATTGAACGGCAGACTAAATTGTCTGAAGCCGGTTCTAAAATCATCCAGGAAACCCGGCTCTACGACGAAGCAAAAGGTATCACACTCACTATGCGTAAAAAAGAAGAAGCATTCGATTATAGATACTTTCCCGAACCCGACCTGCCGCCTTACGATATTACCATCGAGGAAGTCAATGCAATCAAAGCTACTCTGCCCGAACTCGCGGATGCTAAGTTTGAACGATATACGCGCGATATGCTGCTTGGCGATTACGACGCCGCTTTAATCGCTAATAATCCGCCAATCGCCGCTTTCTTCGATGAATGCGTTAAAACCTGCAATAATTACAAAGCCCTTACTAACTGGCTGCTTGGCGATATCGCTAAAAAAATGAATGAACTTTCAACGGCTGATATATTCACCACTAAAATCAGGCCTCAGCATCTTGTGCAAATACTTAATCTTATCGATAATCAGACGATATCCGGTAAGATTGCTAAAACCATAATTGACGAAGTATTCAGTACCGGCGATTGCGTCGATGCGATTATCGAAAGACTTGGATTGATTCAAATCAGCGATAATAGCCTCATTTTAACCGTTATTAATGAGGTTATAACCGAAAATCCAAAGTCGATAAACGACTTCCTCGAAGGTAAACAGGCCGCTGCAGGATTTCTCGTCGGACAGATAATGAAGAAAACCAAAGGAAAGGCTAATCCTAAAATCGTAAATGAAATGCTATATGCAGAATTGGCTAAACTGAAAAAGGCATAACATTATTTAATAAAGTGGGGTATTATGAAGGAAATATTTGTAATAAAAACTTCGGAAGAAGATTTTATAAAACAATGTCTCAATAAAATTATTAGCGTGCCTATCGATACTATCTACAGAGCGTCTCTATATGTCGCCTGTATCGATTCGCAAACTCTTAAGCTGCAGCATTTAGCTAAAATAGCCGCAGTTAAGCTTAACGAAGATAATAACACTGATTCGAAAGAAAATATATCTACCTATAGCTATTGCCTCTATATCAGGCCGTCTAAGTTAATTAAACTTGCCGAACCTATCGATTTTTCGGCGTGCGCTGATAACATGCCGCAATACCTTAATTTTGAAGATATACTCGGAAGCGTTAACGATAACCTCGAAGCTCTTAAAAATAAGAAGAAGTTGTCTAAAAAAGAAGTTTCACTCATCGTAGCACGCTATCTCGAACAGGGTATTAATTTCAGCGTCAGCCAGAAGCTCGAAGACGCCTATAACCTTTTCGACCGCGCACTCGATATCGATAAAAATAACTACCTGATCTATTTCTACCTCGGTAACATATATGTTGATCGCGCTATATTAGAACTTGCTATTTATTACTACCGTAAATCTATCGAAATTAATCCGCGATTCCATCATGCTTTTAATTACCTCGGACTCGCTTATATGTATCTTAACAAAATTCATAATGCCGTTGAATGCTGGGAACAGGCGCTTAATCTCAACTCTAAAGATGAATTCGCACTCACCAATCTTGGCAAAGCGCTCATCCAGCAAAAAAAATACCCGAAAGCGCTCGAAATACTCAATATGGCCAAAGAAGTCAACTCTACTAACTTATTCGTCTATAACCTCATCGGCGTCGCTAACGCTAACCTCGGCCGACTCGACGATGCCATCGAAAGCTGGGCTAAAATTATCGAGGCCGGACAGGACGATGAATACCTGCATCTTAACCTCGCCCGCGCTTATTTTGAGTCGCAGCGCTATAGAGAGGCGCTTGAAGAGTACGAAATACTTCTCGATATGTTCCCGGCTGGACATGATCTTCATAAACTCGCTGAACAAAATATCGAGGTACTCAGAGAAAAAGTATCTGAAAAAACCGTTGTTATCAACTCTATCAAAGATATATCGCCTTACTTTATTCAAAAGTTCGGTATAGCCCTCCCTAATATCGACGACGATCTGTCTAAAAAAATTAACTTTAATAAACTCGCCGATTATATCATGATGTTCGATCTGTCAAGCTATAAAATTAAATCTATCATCTTCGATAAAGATAAAGAAGACGATTCACTCACCTATGACGAAGCTGCTCAATCAATCACTGTCGGCCGTGAAGCCTATAAAACTACCATTAAACTCCGTAAGTCGCTTAAAAAAATTAAAACGCTCGCGCCGCTTAAAGATAAAAACGATGAACCCGTTAACAAAGGTGAAGAAGAAGCTAAAACTAAAGATAAAGAAAAAGAACAGATCAAGATAAGACAGATTCAAACCCAAAATGAAAGCTCGCGCATTTCTTCCGAAGAAATACAAAATGCACTTGAACAGGCACAGGCCTTAGTTTCTATGGAACCTAATAACGAATGGGCGCATTACAGCCTCGGCTCGATTTTAGCCCAGATCGGCAGCTTTAAAGATGCCGCAGCCGAGTTTTCAATAGCGTCAACCATTAACCCTAATAACGCCATCGCATGGTACGCGCTCGGATTATGTCACGTTAGAATGAATCAGCATGATGAGGCTGTACAGGCCTTGCAGCAGGCTATTATCTCCGTGCCAGATTCCAGGCTTACCAGCGTGTACGAAGAGTGGAATTATAAAGATTCACTCGCTTATTTCGGACTCGGCGATGTCTATATCCGTAAAGGCATGTTTGATGAGGCTATTAAAATTTTTAAAAAAGGACTGCTTATCGACGCAACCTCTGCACTTGCACATTTTCAACTCGGTACCTGCTACGAAGTTAAAGAACAGTTTGATGAAGCTATAGAGTCGCTGCTTAACAGCCTTTCGCTTAATCCTAATTTTTCATACGCCTACTCTAAACTCGGTATCATTTATTTCAGAAAAGAACTTTACAACGAGGCACAGGTGATGCTCCTTAAAGCCGTCGGTTACGAAAACCCCGATAGCGAAAGTTATTACTTCCTTGGCGAAGTCTATCTTAAACTGGCAAAACCAGAAGACGCTAAATACTGCTTTACTAATATATTGCAGACGGCTACCAAAGACGATATGTACTACGAAAAAGCCGCTAAAAAATTAGAAGAACTCGGAAATAAAAAATAACATATCACAATTTATTTTATGAGGTGAACATTTTGAACTATAGTTATAATTATGATAAGCCTGATTATCTATCTCTTAATAATATCTCAATTCTCGCTTTATTCCTCGTTATTACCGTTATGACAGCTTCCGGCTGCTCGTGCTCCGCTGATAATAACACCAATGTTAACTCACAACCCTATACCGGCGCGGCGGTTGCTTCTAAAACACTCACGCTCGCCATTCCATCCGATCTGACCGCTATCGACCCCGCTATGTCCAGCGATGTTACATCCGGTCAGGTCCTGTCCAAAATATTTGAAAAATTAATCAACCTCGACGATAACATGAATATAGTCTGTGAACTCGCCGATACTTTCGAAATTAATTCCAATTGTACAGAGTTTAAATTCATACTTAAACCCGGCGTCACTTTCTCCGATGGTAAAACACTCATGAACTCTAAACTCGTCAAAGATTCATTCCAACGCGTCGCTAATCCCGATACCGTCAGCCCGCGTGCTAATATCTTCGATAAAGTTATCGGTTACGATGAATATGTCTCTAAAGCTACTAATGAAATCACCGGTATCGCCACTAATGGCGACTACGAAATTATTATCAAAATTAAAGAACCATTCTCACCATTCCTCTACAACCTTACTATGGTGCCGGCCTCAATTACCGCCGCTGATAACGGTAAGATCATCGGAACCGGGCCTTTTGTCTTCGCTCAAAAAAGCGATGGCGCTAAACTCACTCTTAATAAAAACCCATACTATCACAACTCTGCAAATGTACATATCGATGAAATAATCTACAAAATAATTCATGACCAGATGACGCAGATTTCCGAATTTGAACTCGGTAATATCGATATACTCAACCTTAGTACCATTAACGTTAACCGATTCGTTACCCCGGCTAACAGCGCTAAATATAACATTCATAAACAGCCTAAACTCAATATCTACTACATCGCTTTTAACTTCAATAAAAATTTCTTCACCGATAATATCAGAAAAGCTATCAATATGGCAATTAATAAAGAAGAACTCATTAATTCTCTCATGAAAGGTACAATGACGCCCGCCCACGGACCATTTCCGCCGGCACTTAGCGCCGCCTTCGATCCCGCACTCGAAGGCTTTAAATACGATCCGGCCAGGGCTAAAGAATTAATCTCCGGTGAAAAGCCAGAAAACCTTAAATTTGACCTCTACTACAAATCCAGTAATGAAACCGAAGATCTCATGCAGCTCATTAAAGAAGATCTTTCTAAAATCGGCGTTTCTGTCAATCTTAAAAAAATGGAGTGGGCCGCTCTTAAATCTGAAATAGCCAAGGGTAACCTGCCCGCTTATTACCTCAACTGGTCCGCTGATTTCCCCGATGCACATAATTTTCTAATCCCACTGTTCCATACCAAAAATAAAGGCGCCGGCGGTAACCGTTCATTTTTCTCCGACGCAGCACTCGATGCCGATATGGATAAACTCGAATCAACCTCCGATACCGCCGCTTATAAAACACTCGCTCAAAAAATACAGAAGGAGATCGTTGAAAAAGCACCCTGGGTGTTCCTGTGGCACGAAATTGAATACGCCGCCAGCCAGAAATATATCCAGGGCTACGATGTGCCTAAAATATATTCCATGGAAAATTTCGTTAATATTAAAATTAACAAGTAATATATACCATTTATCCAGTTTGAGTTAGTCCAAATCTAAATACAGGAATTAATATTTATGACTGAATATTAATTACTAAATACTGTTACAAATATTACATGATTATATGATTAATTTTTTGATTCAACGATTCGTTTATTGCGTTATTACGCTGTTAATAGTTACATTCATTACCTCGGCGCTTATATTTTTAATACCGGGCGATCCCGTCCTGTCAATCGTCGGTGAAAATGCCTCGCCACAGGTTATTAAAAATATACGCGAAAAATTACTGCTCGATCAATCGTTTTTCGTGCAATACCTCGCCTACCTTAAACGCCTCGTCAGCTTCGATCTCGGTAAATCATACGTTACTAACCTCGATGTGTGGGAAGTTATTAAGCAACGCTTCCCTAATACATTGCTGCTCGCCATGTCCGCTATGATTTTTGCCTCCATTATCGGCATCGCAGTCGGCTTTTTTTCCGCGCTCTATAAAGACTCATATATAGATAAAATCAGCAGATATTTCATCCTGCTCGGTATATCAACGCCAGTCTTCGTCCTCGGCGTTATCCTATATACCGTTTTTACTCTTAAATTTAAAGTCATTAAATCTATTACCGGCTTCGATAGTTTCTATAACCTGATCTTGCCCACTATCGCCCTCGGTACCCAGAGCGCCGCATATATCGCGCGAATTACCCGCTCAACCGTCCTGGATATTAAAAAACAGGAATTCGTTAAATTGGCAAAATCCAAAGGACTATCAAGAGCCTATGTCAATACCTGGCATATCTTCGTTAACTCGCTCGCGCCAATTATCACCGTCATCGGCTTAGACTTTGGTTCCTATCTCAACGGCTCGGTTATCACCGAAACTATATTCGGCTGGCCCGGTATCGGCCTGTATATATTCAAAGACGGTATCGGTAACCGCGATTTTCCAGTAATTCAATCCATGGTGCTCTTCTGCGCAATCATTTTTATCTTGATTAACTTTATTATCGATCTCGTTTACTTCGCCTTAGACCCGCGGCTGCGCGATAAACTTAAAGAATCATAACGAACCGGGGACCGGATTAAGGGGAGGCCAGGAGCCAGCGGCCCCTGCCTCCCCTTAAAAACCCCTCCAACCCGCATTTTGCCTGACGCTTTAAGACTGGTTATCGATATTTTTTTCTGTCTGGCCTTTAATTTTGTGTTTTTATTCATGCCTTTAATTTATATTCAATTGTTATACTTAAAAATTTAGTTTTTTCATGCTTAGTTTTTTCCTTTCATGCTTTTTTTAGATTTATTTTTTTCAGTTTATTATTATTATTTTTAAAAATTGTTATTTCATGCAGGTCGATAGTTTTCTTGACGCATGCGCTTCGCGCCTGCGCCAAGGTCTCATTTGCGCACTAATGCAATTTAAGTTATTTTGCTCACGATATTATACTAATGCAAATCTATTTTTTATTACAGCTCATAGGTTTTTAAAAATTTATTTTTTACTATAGTTACATAATACAAACGAAACAAAATAAATAACAACAAATAAGTTAATACGAAAATTTTATAAAATTATTTTGCCGATAATGTATCTTATGTAAACCAAAAGATTTAAAATTAAAAAATATAATAACATAAATTTATAAGAAAGTTGGTCTTCTCTTATGATTAAGCAGATTTATAAAATTATATATCCTAACAATAAAATTTATGTCGGTAAAGATTTGATCGGAACTTTATAAATGGCCTAAATATAGACAATAATTTATAAAGCTGATTTTTATTAATGCATTACCGTGAGCGGTGAACTTAATTAACGGTGGTCCGATAATAGCCACGCAGGCGCGCTCGCTGAGCGCGCCTGCAAATATACGAATATTCAGGAACTAACTTAAAGGCAATAAATAAATAAATAAATAAATAAATAATGAAAATGAAAAAGATTTTTTAGATACGGATAGAAAATTTTTTACAATAACAAAGGAAATTTTATGGAAATCAGAAACTGCAAGTGATAAGGAAGTTATGGTTAAGCAGATTTATAAAATTATATATCCTAACAATATAAACTGCACCCCGGTGTCAAGACAATTTTTTAACAAAATTTAAGGTGTTCCTCCTTTTCGTTCTTTTCTTCGTTCTCCCGGGTTGCGGGCCTCCGTCCCTTCCTCGGACAATGGCCGCGAA
>DIVV01000148.1 GCA_002423385.1 bacterium UBP16_UBA6123 | reverse complement strand
GACCTACTTTTATGTCGCACACCCACTGTCGCTATGATAATTATTTTATCAGGCGTCGCAAAAGTTCATTAATTTTAATAATAAAGTATGTGCTGTTCCGTGATTGCCTGTTGATTTTCTTTTTTGACGCCTTTGAGAGTTATTTCGAGGCGGTCGGGTTTCGAAGATAATTTTAGAAGGGTATAATAGTATTTGCCGGCGGATGATTGCGTTAAATCGAATTCGCCGTTTATATATGAGCTCCCGGAAAATGAAACGGTTAATTTTCCTTCTATGGCCGCCTGCGGCTTTACCATCAAAATAATATCGGTATCGACGCCCGGCACGCAAAAAGAAGAGGCGCCAAAAAATTGAGCGGGCTGCGCGCCGGCGTAAATATCGGCCGTTATCGTAAGCGAGGCGCCGCTTGAAACTCTTTTCATATTTCGCAGCGCGACGTTAGATTCTTTGCCAGTCCATGTTTTTGAGGATGGATTTGAATGGCTGTAAAAATCGGTGTTGCCGTTTATGGGATAGGGGTCGGTGCTAAGTCCTCTGACTTTTGATCGCGGCGTTATGGTAAGATGATCGCCGGAATTAGCGCAGATAAGCCATATAAGGCCGGGTTTATTATTATTAGGGCTGAGGCTGCTTTCGTTTCCGGGCGTGGCGTTAATGTGATATATCAGCAGCCCTTCGCCCGGCAGGCCTTCGTCAAAAGTGCCCGGCGCGGCGGCCCGCTTTTCGAATAAAAAATAATCGATCGGCGGGTTCAGGCCGTCAGCGGCTATCCGGTAAACTTTGTTGAATTCGAAATTAAACAAATTATATACGCCCGATAAAGTTTCGTATTCTATCCAGCCAAGGCGTTTGCGGCACCACGGATCTAAAATTGCGGGTTTAGATCCGCGCGGAACGCCGTTATAAGCTCCGGTAGCCATAAGCGACCATCGGCCGATGCCGCCTTCGGTGGAATAAGAAGTATCGTACAAATCGGGAAGCCCAAGCTGATGGCCGAATTCGTGGCAGATTACACCGAGCGGGCTGACTTCTTCGTATTCGAATTCGGGTACGATGGTAGCGCCGTCAACTTTAACGCCGTCGTTTGTATTTATTGAATTATAACCGTATGAATACCAGTAGCGGCTCCATATATCCTGAGTGCCGTTATCAGACGGATTGGTTTCATCGCCGTAGCCGGCATGCGCGACCATTACGCACTGAAATTTAGAAAAATCGATATCGCCGTCAGCGGCCGCTACAGAGTCGATCACAAGCGATTCGGCGTCGTCTGAATTGCCGTAATTTCCCATAGGTTTAGATAAATTGTAGACGCGCGGCGTGGAGGTCGTAGATATCTGGATTTTACCGTTAGATTGTAGTTCGAAAAAACGGGCCATTTCCACCGACATTGAATTTATTCCGGCTAGCCCGGCCGGGCTCATTTTAACGTCGCTGAATTCAACCATAATAATTATAACGCTTACATTTTTATTGGTTTTAATATAATCGGCGAGGTTGGCGCCGACGCCGCCGCCGATGGCCGGCGATACGCCGCCGCGCCGTGACGAAGCTGGAGAAATCATGGCGCCGTGAGCGCCGGAAGTAGAGCGTTCGAACATAAATTCACGCGGCAAAGTTTTTCCTTCGTTAAGGGGAGGGGCGATCGCGGCGGCGTACCCTTGAAAAACGCTCATTAAAAACGACGCGGTTATTATTAAAAGCAAAAACCGTTCATATATAGCCGGGTAATTTTTGAAATTATTATAAAATTTTTTTTTAAACATATAGCCTCTTCATTAATATTTATAGCATCGGGCGCATGAGAAAGCACAGTAATAACGAAAAAAACTCATGATAGCAGACCGATTTAAAAAGTTATCAAATTATATCAAATTAATAATGATTTTACAACACTTTTACATCATTTTTACCGACTTATTTTATTATTTGATTCGTATGTTATTCTTGAAGTCCGGCAAGGTTATATGAGACCGCGATGGGGGAAAAGAAAGGACCAATGGCCCTCTCTTTTCCCCCATGGCCCCCTATTCTCTCCCGGAATATTTTTTTGGGTTGTCGCCATTCGTTCTGCCGTGGCTGAAAACTTCTTCCATTCTCCCTATTCCCTCGTTCTTTATTCTCTTATCTCTTCTCTCTTCTTCAATTGCCATAAACTTTTTTCATGCCTTTTGTCAGTTTTGCCTATGCGCGCGACGCGCGCATAGGCGTAGCATGTGCGCACTGCCGGAACTTAATGTTTCGGCTCACGGAAATGCTCTGAAAAGATACAACTTTTATTATATCACGGCAAATTATTACTAAACTTGATTTAATTAACCAGGATTTATTTAATTTTGATTAGACTGATAAGCCTCGATTTGCCTCAATTTTTACCGCGAGCCGTTCGGCTAAGTCGCAATAAAGCCGTTATTGCCCCGCAGGCGCGTGCATGCACGCGCCTGCAAACAAGCAAGCTGGCAGGAACAAATATAAAGGCAAGATAAAAGAAAAGAAAGAAAGAAAAAAAAGAAAAAATTAAAGTCACGGCAGAAAAGGCTATCGATAAACTAACAATAAAAGCGTCAGGCAATTTGCAGATTGAGGGAGGGTTTAAGGGAGGGAGAAAGGGTTGCTAACCTTTTCTCCCTCCCTATCAAAAAAAAAATTAATTTTAATTGATTTTAAGAATATGGGTATGTTAGAATGAAATAGGTAAACTATTTAAACCTATTTTTCTGTTAAATGCCTGTTGAAATATGATGAATAAAAAATATTACGCAAATATGATATTTTTATTATCCGCGCTGATAATAGCGATTATCTGCGGGGGTTTTTATTTTTCAAAAGCCGCCCGTGAAAAAACTTCGGAGGCTCTTAAGAATAGTCTTTTAAACCGTGTCAGGCTTCTTTCTTCTCTTATTAATTATTCCGACGTAAAAAAATTAAATGGCGATATCGGCGATAATAGTTCTGAAGTTTATCTTACTTATAAAAGGTTATTTATTAACGCGTGTAATTCGCAGGAAGATATTCGCTATATTTATATGATGGGCCGCCGTGACGGGCAGATATTTTTTTACGCCGACAGCGAGCCCGATTCAAAGGCCGATCCCACAAAACCCCTGGCCGTGCCCGGCGAAATATATCAGGATTCGCCACGCGGCCTTGAAGAAGTATTCCGCGAAGCCAGTAAAGACTATACCGTCGGTCCTTATACCGACAGGTGGGGAACTTTTTTTTCCGCGATGCTTCCCGTCTCTGATTTATCGTCTCGGAAAGTCGTCTGCGTGGTAGGAATGGCTATCGACGCCCGGGACTGGAATTTTATCGTTTTTGAAAGCGGGCTTCGCGTATGGGCGATGGCCGTAATTATTATCCTGGCTTTGCTCTCGCTCATTTACAATATAAGAATTCAGTTAAAAAGGGTTTTAAAGATGGAAGCCAAGTTAAGGTATCAGCAGGCTGCTCTTAAATTGGCCCAGCAGGATAACTCTGATTATAAAACCACGCTCGAGCGCATAGTTATATGCGCGGCGGAAGTGCTCGATGTAAGCCAGGCGGGCGTATGGAGGTTCAGTGAAGATTTCAGCTCTTTGATATGTCAGGCCCTTTACAACTCAAAAGAAGCCGTTATCAAGCCGGGCGACTGCATTGCCGCGCTTAACTATCCGCGTTATTTCAAAGAGCTTAATATCTCGAGGACTATCGCCGCGGCGAATGCCGTAACGGATGAAAGAACCAGCGAGTTTTTTAACGATTATCTTCTCAAACAGAATATTTCATCGATGCTCGACACCATGATCTGGCTTCACGGCCGGCCGGCCGGAGTTTTATGTATCGAGCATACGCGGACTTTCAGACAATGGCATGAAGAGGAGATCGATTTCGCTAAAACTTTATCAGACCTCCTATCGCTCGTTTTCCAAGCCGACGAAAGAGTTAAAGCTGAAAAAGAAGAAAAAGAATCTAAATTTTATCTTGATAAAATTATTAACTCGGTCGCCGATCCCATATTCGTCAAGGATATAAATCATCGCTTTATTCTCGTCAATGAGTCGTTATGCAGGATCCTCGATAAAAATTATTACGAAATAATCGGCAAGAGCGATGAAGATTTTTTCCCGCCGGATCAGGTTTACGTTTTTAAAAAAAGGGATGATCATGTTTTTGAAACTGGCGAGACCGATATTAACGAGGAACAGATTACCGACGCTTCAGGCAGTATCCGTACCATTATAACAAAAAAAACTCTATATCGCGATAAAGACGGCGGTCGCTATATAGTAGGCGTTATCCGCGATATTACCGAACAGAAAAAAATGGATGAAGAAAGAGCGAAGATCGGCAAACTCGAATCGCTCGGAATGCTTGCCGGCGGTATCGCTCACGATTTTAACAATATACTTATGGGAATACTTGGAAATATTTCATTGGCTAAAAACAGGTGCACGGGCGATAAGAGCGTCCAGGAAGTGTTAATGCGCGCTGAGGCGGTAGTTCACAAGGCGCGCGCGCTTACGGAACAGTTGATTACTTTTTCCCGAGGCGGTCTGCCAATCAAGAAAAAATGCAGGCTGAACGAACTTGTTAAAAACACGGTTTATTTTACGCTGAGCGGTTCAAAAATCAAACCTGTTTTCGATATAGCCGCGGATTCATATATAGTCGAAATCGACGAAGGCCAGTTCAATCAGGTTCTGGCTAATCTGGTAATCAACGCCAGACAGGCTTCCGAAGATTCCGGCGAGATTAAAATAAGCGTCGTGAATTTTGAAACCGTCACTGTTGCAGAGTTTCCGCATAAGGTCGGCAGTTACGTCAAAGTGAGCATTACCGACGAAGGTCATGGAATCGCGCCGGAAGATATGTCTAAAGTATTCGATCCTTACTTTACGACCAAGCCGTCCGGGACCGGTCTCGGACTTTTTACTTCATATTCGATCATCAATAAACATGGCGGTTTTATAAGGGCCGTTCCCGGCCTTTCAAAAGGCGCTTCTATCGAAATTTATCTGCCGGCCGCGAATCAGGCGACCGACGAGGCGGCGGCGTCTAATTTAAAGATTTTTAGCGTGCCGCAAAAAGAAAATTTAGACTCATCTGGACTTTATAACGTTTTAATAATGGATGACGAAATTGATTCTCTCACGCCGGTTGGCGATATGCTCAGTGAATATAACTGCACGGTGGTTTTAGCGGAAAACGGCGATGAGGCTTTAAAAATTTATGAACAAAAAATGAAAACTGAGGATAAATTCGATGTGGCGGTAGTCGATATAGTCGTTAAAAAAGGCATGGGCGGTGAAGAATTTATAAAAAATTTATTCGCGCTCGATCCTGCAGCGAAGGCAATCGTATCCAGCGGCTGCGCAACGGACAAGCTGATGGTCGATTTTAAACTATACGGCTTTTGCGCTTCTATAGCCAAGCCATATAAGGCTGAAGAACTTCTCTCGCTTATTAGCGATATAGCCAGGCAGCGCGGCCGGCAATCTTAAAACTAAGTTAAATGAAATGAAACT
>DIVV01000047.1 GCA_002423385.1 bacterium UBP16_UBA6123 | reverse complement strand
TTCTTTTCCCCCGTCGCGGTCTTAATTTTTATTTTCTTAATCTTCTTTATCTTCTTTATCTTCTTTATTTTCTTTATCTTTTTTATTATTTTTTTCATTTTTATTCAGGAAATTATTATAATATGAGGACGCTAATTTTATCATACTTGATTTTTCAATATTAATATCTGTGTTCGAATCATCGATCTCGCCTCCGAGTTCTACATTGAGCGAGTTCGATTTTTTAAACGCGAGGATTTGCGATGGGTATACGCTTCTATGGCCGGTTATAACGAAACTGACGACGCAGGCCACCGCGGCGTAAGGCGCAACGCGCGCGCCGAAAACTTCTACCGCCATTATACTTGCCGCTATGGGCGTATTAGCCGATCCTGCAAGCAGGCTTACGAAGCCGATAGCCGCGAACATCGCTATATCCAGGCCCATAAATTGCGCATAAGCGGCCCCGGCCGTCGCGCCTATAAAAAAAATAGGCGTTACGATGCCGCCGCTGCCGCCGAAACCCAGAGTGATTGAAGTGAACAATATTTTCAACAAAAAAGCGTACCATACGACGGTGCCGCCGTCAATAACCTTTTCGAGAGTTCCAAGACCGAGTCCGAGGTAATCGGTTGAAAATAATTTAGCCATTAATATGAGGGCCAGCCCGCCGATTATTGCCTTATAAGATTTATCCAATTTAATTTTAGACGAAATTTTTTCCGACAGATGAAGCGACTCTATCAAAATAAGCGAGCAGAAGCCGAAGAAAATACCTGCCAGTATCACTTTTAGATATAGCAGCTCGCTGAATTTAATGGGTATAAAATATATCTTATGATAGCTGTATTCGATGCCTAAATAAGAAGCGATCTGAAAAGAGGTTATACCGGCGATAAACGAAGGCAGCAGGACATCGTAGAGTATGCTTCCAATTAAAAGCACTTCGACGCCGAATATGGCCCCTGAGATTGGCGTACCGAAAACCGCTCCAAAACCGGCGCTTATACCGCATATAACTAATTTCTTGCGATCGGTATTATCGAATTTAAAAATATCGGCAAAAAGCGAGGAAAGTCCTGCGCCGATCTGCGCGCACGGGCCTTCTTTTCCAGCGGAGCCGCCGGAGGCTAATGTGATTATAGTAGCCGCCAGCTTGACCGGCACGACTAACGGATTCATTTTACCGCTGCGGCGGTGAACGGCTTCTATTACTTTTTCAGTACCGTGTCCGGCCGCTTCGGGCGCCAGATATTTAACGAGCAAAACGCTTACCAGGAAAGCGAGCGGCAGAATGTAATAATAACTGTTATATACAGAGGCGAAAGCGATCGAATAATTTAGAATATATAAAAATAAAGAAGTAGCCGCTCCGACTATAACGCCGATTATAGTTGCCAGAATTATCCATTTCAGAACGGAAAAAAATATTACTACTTCTTCCTGCACTTTTTTATCTACGAGAGCGCTCAAATTAAATCATCTCCAATAACCATAAATAGTTTATTTGATTCTTTTCAGCCAGTCGATAACGCAGGCCGCGAATATTTCCGGCCTCTCGATTTGAAGATAATGGCCGCAGCGGTCTAAAGCCGCGTAACTTAAAGACGCAAAATTATTAAAAAGTTTAAGAGCGTCTTTATAGCCTGCTATCGAATCGTTTTTACCGCAAAGTGCGAACGAAGCGCCTTCAAATGGCTCTTCAAAAGAATCGACATCGAATGAAAGGGGATATGAGTTATTCCATATCGCGTCCAGAACGGCGATATTCGCTAAATTCATCGCCTCGATAACTTGCTGCTTGAACAAGCGCCACACGCCGTAAGTTTGAATAACTGCATTAGATTCGAATACCGTACGGTCGAAAAAATCCAACTTTTCAATAAAGCCGGTTTCTCTTTCAAATACGACATGTTCGGGAAGCGTTCGGTCTGAAGGCCGCGGCAGTATCACCGGAGCTAATAAAAAAACGCCGCGGACGCGTTTGCGCATTTTATTAATTACCGCGCGGGCCAGAAAGCCGCCGTAAGATTCACCAATTAAGATAAATTCTTCTTCGCCGGGCAGGATTTTATTTATAAACGCGCAAACAATCTCGAAGATATCATCCGAAGAAGAAAGGCCGGGCGGCGCGGCGGTGCGGCCCATGCCGGCAAGATCGAAATAAATGCGCCTGTATCCTTCGAGAGCGTTAAAAACAGGTTCCAGGCACCCTTTCATCACGCGGCAATCGAGATGAAAACCATGAATGCAAATAATCGGGACGCCTTCGCCGATAATTTCGTTATAAACCTGAACGTAGTTATTTTTAAAAACTATTTCTTCAAACATTTGTATAACCTTAAAGGACGCGATGAAAGCCGATGGTAGCGGCAGGAGCTCAGTGGCTGATACGGTATCCCCATTTATGGCGGAGCGCATGAAAAGCTGTCTCACGCACTTCGTCGTCCCAGTCTCTGAGGGCGCGCTGAAGATCATCGATTACCGTTCGGCTGCTGATATTAGCCAGGCCTTTCGCGGCGCGTCTTCTAAATTGCGGCAGGTTTTGTTCCCATAAAAACCAGACGAGTTCGCCTTCGCCGTCGTAATTATCAAAAAAAGTCAGCGCATAGGCGCAATTTAAACGCACGATATTAGCTGAATCTAAAAGCGCCGCTTTCAAAGGTAAGATGGCGCGGCGGTCTTTAAGTTCGATAAATCCGAGAGCGGCCGCGGCGCGGGTTTGATCGTCTATATCGCCCGTTATGATTTTTTTGAAAAATTCAAAAGTATCGGCGCGCCTGTAATTAGCGACCGCCTCCACCGCTTCTTTTCTGACCGCGGGCGAAACGTCGGTAAGGCCTCTATCGATAAGGGGGTTAAGCGCTTCATAGGGTTTGATAATTCCTAAGTAACGGCAGGCCGTCAGGCGCAGATCGGCGTTTGAATCGCTAAGGCATCTAAGCAGCGGTTTTAATATATAATCGACATCGCCAAATTCTCCCATAGCGACCGCCGCGTGCAGGCGCAGAAGCTCGTCTTCGGATAAAATCGAAACCATGAGTATTTCAAAAAAATTAGTAAAAGCCCTTTTATGAGATTTGATAAGCGGGTGCATCGCATCGATTATATTATATTTTTGTTCCCGTCCGATTTTTTTGAAAGCCTCGCGGAAGCTCATGACGGTATTTTCCTCCTCCGAAAAAGAAGCCAGAGCGAAGATCATAGTTTCTAATACGTCAGGTTTCGGCTCTATGACGATTCTTTCGATAAGGGCCGGAACGCTTATGCGATCCAGAGTGTGTCCCAGACGCAAAAGGGCCTCAGCGGCCCGTTTACGTACAAGATCGGAACTATCGTCGAGGAGTTTTACGATACGCGGCACGGCGGCTTCGGCGTCTTTATCTACAAATACTTTAAGCGCCGAAACACGTTCGTTTTCCCATTTACTGTTAATATAAAAATAAGCGTCGGCGAGCTCGCTGTCAGCGTATGCCGGAGCGGAAAAAAAAGGCGCGGCGGCCGTAAATAAAATCAAGGCAGCCGCTGAAATTATTAATATATCGAATTTTATAGATGTTATATTTTTCAATATTTCTTTCCGATTATAAAGCTATGCTTTATTTTCGCAGCCTAACACTTTAATTTTACGGATTATAACCTGCTTTATCGCTTCGCGTGCCGGTCCTAAATACTTTCTGGGGTCGAATTCGCCCGGGCTTTCAACAAACACTTTACGAATGGCTCCGGTGAAAGCGAGGCGGAGATCGGTGTCTATATTAACTTTACAGACGTTAAATTTAGATGCGGCGCGTGTTATCATATCTTCGGGAACGCCCTTTGAATCTTTGATCTGTGCGCCGTATTTATTGCAGATATCCACTAAATCCTGCGGCACTGAAGATGCGCCGTGTAAAACGAGCGGAACTCCGGGTATTTTTTTCTGTATTTCCAACAACCTGTCAAAATCGAGCTGAGCGTCGCCTTTAAACTTATACGCGCCGTGAGATGTGCCAATAGCTACCGCGAGCGAATCGCATCCGCTTCTTTCGACGAATTCAGCGGCCTGATCGGGATTTGTGAATATAGCGTCTTTTGCGGATACCGATATATTATCTTCGACGCCGGCGAGTTTACCGAGTTCGGCTTCTACTACGACGCCTTTATCATGAGCGTAATCGACAACCTGTTTGGTGAGTTTTATATTATCTTCGAAAGAATGCTTCGAGCCGTCGATCATTACCGATGTAAAACCGCCGTCGATGCACTTTTTGCAAACATCAAAATCTTCGCCGTGATCTAAATGTAGTACTATGGGGATATCGACTAATTCGGTGGCCGCTTTTACAAGATGGCTCAAAAATTCGTGGCGCGCGTACTTACGGGCGCCTTCGGAAAATTGAAGTATTAACGGCGCTTTTAATTCTTTACCGGCGTCGATTATACCCTGTATTATTTCCATGTTATTTACGTTGAAACCGCCGATTGCATAACCTTCCTGCATGGCTTTTTTAAAAATTTCCCTTGAAGATACTAATGGCATTAAAATGTCCTCCTCTGTTTATTCCCTCGATAAGCGCGCAATAAATTTGCATGCTTTTTAATTTAAGTTAATTTTATTTTGATTAGTTATATATTATCAAATGCCGGCTTATATGTCAATATAATTTGCGCCGAGATTGTGGAGGCTATTTGCGGCGACTTTTTGCAGCGGGATAATTCGGAGCTGACATTAATTTATGCCGGCCTCCGTTTTAATCTGAAATTAAAGCCGGCCGTATATCCGGCATAATTTTTTCAATCCGGCCGAAAGGCTTGCCTTTAAATCCCGTGCGCCGTAGCGGTAGCCCCAGTTTCCCGAAGCTCTGCCCGGAATATTCATACGTGCGCGGTTATCTAAACCCAGAATATCCTGCAGCGGCACGACTGCAAAAACGGCCGTCGAAGAAACGGCTAACTTTATAAAAGCGCTGTGCACCTGACGAGCATCACAATCAGCATATTCGAGAACGCTTTTTTTTATGGAGGCCGGAAGCCCGTCAAACCAGCCGCGGGTCGTTTCGTTATCATGAGTTCCGCTGTAAACCACGCAGTTATGATTAAAATTATGCGGCAGGTAAGCGTTATTGGTATCGGCCGAAAAGGCGAACTGAAGCACTTTCATTCCCGGAAAATTAAAATCGTCGCGAAGTTTTTCAACTTCCGGCGTAATCACTCCGAGATCTTCCGCTATTATAGGAAGCTCGCCCATAAGACGTTTCAGCGTTTCAAACATTTCGCGGCCTTTAGTTTTAACCCATCTTCCTTTAACCGCGGTTTTAGAGCCGGCCGCTACTTCCCAGCAGCCTTCGAATCCTCTGAAATGATCGATTCTGATAATATCGACCATGCGTAAAACTTCCCTGACGCGAAAAAACCACCAATCAAAACCGCGGCGTTCCAATTCATCCCAGCGGTATAATGGATTGCCCCACAACTGCCCGTCTTCGCTGAAATAATCGGGCGGCACTCCGGCCACTACGGTAGATTTTCCATTCGAATCAAGATGAAAAATTTCAGGATTGCTCCACACATCGGCGCTGTCGTAAGCCACGAATATAGGAATGTCGCCGACGACCGATATGCCGAACTTATTGGCGTATTCTTTTACCTTAAGCCATTGTTTTATAAAAAGATACTGTAAGAATTTATGAAATTCATATTCGTCCGCAAGGTCTTTTCTCGCCTTTTCCAGCGCCGATTTTTCTCTGATAGCAAGCGCTTTCGGCCAATCGCACCATACCGCGCCGCCGTGTTTTTCCTTAAGCGCCATAAAGAGAGCGAAATTATCGAGCCATAATTTTGAATCGGGGCATGATACGAATTTATTATAATCCGAAATAATCTCGCCATCCGGCGCTAATTTTTTAAAATTTGCATATGCTTTTTTATAAAGAGAATATTTATAATTGATAACCGGCCCGAAATCGACGCGCTCCGCCGGAAATGACGGGATATTTTTAAGATCGTCCTTTGAAATAAGGCCGTCTTTTAAAAGTTCGTCCGGGCTTATTAAAAGCGGGTTACCGGCAATAGCCGAAAAGCACGCATAGGGAGAATCGCCATAGCCGGTCGGGCCGAGCGGCATTATCTGCCACAACTTAGCGCCGCAATTATGTAAAAAATCTATGAATTTATATGTATTGCCGCCGAGATCTCCTATGCCGTAAGGGCCTGGAACAGAGGTTGGATGCATCAAAACGCCGAATGACCTTTTAAAACTCATTATTTAAACACCGCCGATATAATTTCTTAATTTTACTTATTTATATCATAAAAAAACCGGCTTGTAAATAAATTTTATAAACCTATTTTCAAACTTATTTGTAAATTTATTTGTAAACCAGTTAAATTCTATCAAAGCTCTCTTATAATTCAATAACAATTTCAATAACAATTTTATTGACAGCCGGCGCGAATAATATTATAATAAAAACATGAACACAATCGTTGAAAATACCGAAACGAACAAGTTCTACGAAAGCCAATTCCAGATAGAACTGGCATACGAAGAGCAAAAAATAAAAAATTATGCCGGCGCAGCGGAGCTTTTCAGCCGGGCTATAGAAATTAACGACGCGGCGGCCGAAGCTTATTTCGGCCGGGCAGCCGCTAATTTCGTTATGAATAAAAAAGAGGCCGCACTGGCCGATTTTATTACGGCCTCTGCCAAAGACTATAAAAAAGCCGAAAGTCTTTACTACGCGGCCCGCTGCGCGCTATCTACAAACAACGGGGAAAAAGCCGATGATTTTTTTAATTCTTTCATTCAAAATCCCGAGCTTATAAAATCGCTTTGTGCTCCGCCCGCCGATATTAAAAAATTACTCGAAGCTCTGGTAAAAGACGCCGCTTATTTTGAACTGGCCGCGCTACATCCTTTTAAAAACGGCACACCCGTAAACGAAAATAATTTCACCGCCGATTATTTAAATGAGCTGCTCTCGCAAACCGACTTAAAAATTTATAAAAACCCGACGGCGATAGATTTATTTTTTCAAAAAGGCATGATACATATAATAAAAAACGAATATATCCCCGCCATCAAAAGTATCAAGGGCGCCGAATTTTTATCGCTAATCAAAGCGGCCGCAAGAAACGATTCGAGCATATACGCGGTTTTTTTATCCGCGGTTTATCTTATAAATTACAACTTCGGCAGGCTGATAATCATCGAAGATATCAATGAAAACGGCCTGAGCGCCTCCGGCGCCTCCGCGCTCGTTATTTTTATATATCAGCTCACTCGCGAAGCCGTTTTATACAATGCAAACGCTTCGAGCCGCGAGCGCGAGTCTTCGAAAAAAAACGGCGAAAACATATCCGAAACGCGCAAAATATATAACGAAAACGGAATATTACTCGAAAAAATTAAATTTAAAAACGGAAAACGAATTCATTCGATTAATTATAACGATGACGGCTCCGTTAAAGAAGGAAAATTTACGGAAACAAATCCCGAAACGCAGGAAACCTCTGAAGTCTTTTATGTTAACGGCCAGCTTGAAGGTTGCGTTAAAATCTACCGCCACGGGGCTAAATCGCAAAAATTTTTATATTCAAAAAATAATTATAAAAATGGCAGGTTGCATGGAAAATCACAGCTTTTCAGCGAAAGCAATCCCGCATTTATAACAACCGAATTTATTTATGCAACAGGCGTACTGATCGAAGAGATAAATTATTCCCGCGCAGGAGCGTCGCTGGAAAAAAGACACGAATTTTACGATAATTGTAAACTGATAAAAACGATAGAATATAAAGATAACGAAATCCTATGTATAAAAGAAATCGAATATAACGGCCTGGCGGCCGTTGAAAAAATCTTTAAGCCCGGCGGGCCCGACGGTAATTATCTTAAAATAATCAGAAACTTTTTCTGCGACAAACTTGACGGTATCAGCCGTCAATATTATCCCGACGGCAAAACCGCGTGCGAAACGCCTTATAAAAAAGGTTTTAGAAACGGTTACTTTCTTAAATACTATAAAAACGGCAGACTGGCTTGCGCGGAATCGTACTATGATGACGATTTCGAAGGCATCGTCGCCCGCTTCGACGCAAGCGGCAATTTAACGAATCTAAAGATATACGAATGCGACTTCGACAGTCAGTTGAAGCCTTAATTATTTTTCATCAACCGGCATAATTATATTAACGCAGGTGCCTTTTCCTGTATCGCTTTCAATAGTAAGCGAGCCGTTGTTTTTAACGGCGAGTTCATGGCATAAAACCAGGCCTATGCCGCTTCCGCGCTCGCCTTCAGTGCCTTCGGTGCAGAAAGTCGTATCTATGTTAAAAAGTTTGTCGAGCCTCTCGCGGGCTATCCCGACGCCGGTATCGCTTATGCTCAAAACGATATTTCCGGGCTGTTTATTTTCATCCGCTGCGACTTTAATCGTACCGCCGGGCCTGCTGAACTTAACCGCGTTAGAAACTAAGTTGCGCATAATAGTTTTAAACATATTCTCGTCACAATACAACTCCGCTTCTTCGCCGACCGACGCTTCTAATTTCAACTGTTTATAAGCCGCCCGCTCGCTGAAAAGCTCAAAAACCTCTTTCACGGCGGTCGCTATCGAAACGCGAGCCGCGGCTGGTTTTATATCGCCGGCGGCATTTAAAGTCCATTCGATAAGATTAATGAGCAAAGCGTAAGTCGAATCGGCGCAATTTTTGAGGCTGTATAAAAAATCAATTTTTTCCGGTTCCTTCAACAAGCTGAAGTTCTTAATAAGATAATCGAGAATAGACTGCAAAGTGCCCACGCTGGAGCGTAAATCATTTGCCGTAATTTTTAAAAACCGATCTTTTGTAATATTCAATTTAGTAAATTCCTGCTCGCGCTTGATTTTTTCGCTGATATCGCTGAGCATAAAAACGACCGAAGGCGAGCCTTCATAATCTATAATATTAGCTGAAAGGCTTATCCAGTAATAATTATCTTCTACGTCCCTGAACCTGACTAAATGATCTTTTAAATATCCGTAATTATTAATTAATTTAAAAATTTCATCCCTGGCTTCAACTTCCTTGTAAAATATATCACCCTGCCTGCCGGTTATATATTCCTTTTTAACGCGGAATTTATTTTCAAAAACCTGATTAATAAATTTTATTTCACGACTTTGCAGATCGGTTATGGAAATAGGCATAGGATTGTTTTCGACAAGAATTCTATAGCGCTCTTCGCTTTTAGCAAGATTATCTTCCCTCGCCCGGCGGCTTGCGATTTCAGCCTCGAATTTCAAATTTAGTTTATAGAAAAAAAAGGCCACCGATCCGACTAAAAACGCTATAAGCGAAATAAGAGCCATAGGCCAAAAATGATAAACCACTTTCACTTTCATAGCGTCTTCATATAAAAAATCTTCCATCGCATAATTTTCGTCAAGCAGGTTCTGCTTTTTATAAACAGCCGCTATCTGGCTCCAGCGCTCGGGCTTCGAATAACCGATCTGTATAACTTCGGGTATGACGTATTTTTTCATCTGCTCCGCTTCGAATTTCAAATGCGGTATGCTGTGGCGAGTACTGTATTTACTAAAAATAAGATCTATTATTTCATCGGTATTGTTAAATGCGTATATCCAGCCTTCAATGGAGGCGCGTTTGAATTTTTCGACCGTTTCCGGATGTTTTTTAGCGTAGTCTTTGCTTGTAAAGAGCGTATCGCCATAAAAATCGATTCCCGCTTCCACAGGCGAAAAAATGCGATATTCAACTCCGGCGTTCTGAAGCAAAAACGGCTCATCGGTCAAATAAGCCGTGATAGCGTCTATATCGCCTCTAATAAGCGGCTCCGGCGAATATGCGTGAGGATATAAAATACATTTCGACGGCGAAACGCCGAAGCTCTGAAGATAAGTTATAATATCCGCAGATTGCGGCTCTATCATAAGTTTCTTTCCGGTAAGGTCCGCTGGAACGGCCGCCGACTTTTTAAGCGCGATCAGAACGGTCGCTGAATGTTGAAAAATAGGCGCTATGGCAACTATCGGCTTACCCGAAGCGTGGTCGAGCATAAGCGTCGAAGTGCCTATGCCAAAATGCGCCTTATAATCTATAACTTCATTTACCGGGTCGCCGTTCTCGCCGGGTTCGACAAGTAATACATCCAGCCCCGCTTTTTTATATAAGCCTTTTTCAATAGCCGCGTAATAACCAGCGAATTGAAACTGATGCTTCCACTTTAACTTTAAGATAACGCGCTTCAACCCCGGATCGCCGAGCGCCATGCCGGACGGAAACGCCATGGCTGAAATATATAACAGCAACACCGGCAGAATAAACTTCAGGAACTTTAAAAACTTGATATATTTAATTTTCAACCGCATTAAAAATCACCTTTTTAAATTCGTTTCTTCATTTATTTACTCAATTATTCACTATTCGTTTCTTCGTTTATTCACTTATTCATTTGTTTTTTTGTTCATTTATTCATTTAATTTATAGTTCAAAGGCAGAACGAAGGTAATCGAATTTTTAGATATCGAGTCGGGATAAGGCAGAAACGGCTCGCTTTTTTTTACCGCCGCTAATGCCGACTCGTCTATATCGGCATTATTCGAAGAATGCGCCACTTTGAGCGATACAAGTTTTCCAGATGAGACTATCTCGAATTTTACCCGAACTGTGCCTTCAATGCCGAACCGGCGGCAATTATACGGATATTTTATATTGGAACGTATTTTCTCGCCGACAATCGCTTTAAAAATATCTATGCTCTTAAGTTCGAGCGCGGGATCGGCCTGCCCGTCAGGCGTTCCGGCAAGCCGTGAACCGATTTTTTCACTGCCTGAAAAATTCCCGAAAACTTCCACGCCCGGCGAAGCGCCTGGTGAATTTAGATTGCCGCCGGCAGCATCGCCGGCATCCAGCGCTTTATTAAGTTGAGACAAGTCCGTATGAGACACTGAATTATCCGCTTTATTTTTTTCAACCTTATTTTTTTCAACCCTGGCTTTTTTAGAAGCATTACGTGAGGTCTTACCGGCCGCGGCGCGTTCGGATTTCTTTTTAACCTCTTCGACAAACGTCGGTTTTATTACGGGGGTAATAGCCACGACTGCCGAATCATTCACAGATTCCCTCGCCAGCGGCGGCTCGATAATTTTTTCAACTAACCGCGGCAAATTACGAGATATTAATTTTTTAATTTCATCGAATTTAACCGCCGAATCTATTTTAGATTCGTCATAAGAATTTCCGCGCCGCCCGATAAGCGATACTTTAAAAGCCAGAGGCGCGCGAGACTCCTTCAATAAATCGGCGGTTTCATCTGAATTCATTGATTTTTTAACTTCCGCGACGAACGAACCGGCGGCGAATACCAGGGCGATATGAGCCACCAGCGAATACAGATAAATTAAAAATATATATTTTTTCTTAACGCTGATCATAAAATTCTGTGTCACGCCCAAAAATAATTAAATACATTATTAAAAACCTTTAACCCCGCCGGCATCTGATTCCGTCTTTAAATAAACATCTTTTATTTTCTGTTTTTTAAGTATATCTAAAACCTTTATAACCTGCTGGTAACTCGCTGAAGCCTCCGCGGAAACCGCGAACACTTCAGCAGTGCCCGCCGCGTTTATCAGCTCTATATTTTTTTCAAGCGCCTCTATTTCAATAGTGCTTTCATTTAATATTACTTCAGCCGAACTCAAAACTATAATATCGTAAACCTTTTTTTCGCCGTCCTTTATTTCAGATGACTGCGCCGATTCGGGAAGATTAAGCGTCATGGCACTTTTTGGTATATAAGGCGCGGCGACCATAAAGATTATTAAAAGCACTAAAACTACGTCGGTAAAAGGAGTTATATTAATATCGGCGATAAAATCATCGCCGCGTCTGGATCGCTTACTCATTTATCGACCTTTCTTTTAATTCGTTTTCAAGACGGTCGATAAAGCAATCTTTAAAAGTTTGCATTAATTTTAACTTCGAAAGTAAATGGTTATAAAAAAAAGAAGCCATTATAGCTAAAAATAATCCAGCCGCCGTTGCGACAAGCGCCTCCGATATGCCTTTAGACACATAGGCGAAATTCGAAGAACCAGTTCTGGCGATAACCGCGAATGCCTCTATGATTCCCATAACCGTGCCAAAAAGTCCTATATATGGCGCCAAAACAGCTATGGAGCCGAGTTTTGAAATTGAAACCTTTATTTTTTCGACCGCGATATCCGCCTCGATATTATAATTGAATATTAGACTGCGGGCGTTTTTAGTTAACACAAGATTATTTTCAGCGATCAATTCGTTGAAAAGCTCGCTGACGGATTCTTTGCCATCCATTTTGGCGTGAGCGCCGCTAAAAACCACGGCTGATATCTTTTTAAGATCTTCGCCGTTTTTACGGGCGAGCCTTATCACGGTATATAATTTTTCCAGATAAAATGAAAGCGAATAAAATGAAAGCGCTATCAATATGATTATAGTTACGCTCATATCGCCAAAACCGAAATTTAACATGATTATAAATAACTCCTTAACTTAAAAACCCGCTACGATAAATATTCCAAGCCCGATTAAAAATAAAGCGAATAAAATTTTATACCAGTAAATATAGCAGGTATTAACTCCGTCGAAAGCCTGAAGCTTATAAATTTCAAAATACGGAACGGGCGCCCTTCGATACCATCCGGTGACCANNCGTGACCACGACCTCCGTGCCTATATAAGCCGTATTTTTAAGGCCGAAAAGAAAATTAAAAATATTGAGCGGCTGTTCGTAATTTAAAAATATATAACCGGTACTATCCTGCATGACTAAATCTTCGGAATATATGAGCCCCGCAACGCCCTTGCCTATAATGCGACCCCTGATAGTAGCCGGCACCGGCCTTACCGCGGACACTTTAATATATTTTAACAGCGAAGCCACGCTATGATCGGGATAATCGGCGTTCGGATAGCTGTAAAAAACCTGGAACAGATAAGCCGCTCCGGTTAAAATCGGAATTAAACCGAAATTAGCGCTTCCCGCGCCCGCCATTATAGTGGCCGCCAGAAACGCGAACAGCGGAAGATACTGCACGGCGAAATCGACGAAAAAATCGTCCCAGTAACTTTCGGGCTTCTCACGGTTAAAAACGATATAAGGCGTCTGATCGAGGTTAACCGCATGCGCGGCAAGCGCCTCTATGCGGCGCGCCGGAAGCGGATGCGTAGAATGAAGCTCGTAGTAAAGCGCCCAGGGATTCCACAAATCCCACTGCATGGCGCCCGCTATATTCTCTTTTGATATCTGCTCGTCCTCGGGCGAAAGCGAATTGCGGTCGATTTTTTTAATGCTGGTGGCCACTAAAGCTTTGGCGCTTGTCGAATCGAATATACCCAGAGCGCCTAATGCTTTATGACGCGGCTCCAGACGGCTTTCACCGTCGTGCGCGGCGTATTCAGCCTCGCGCGAGGATTCGGCGGCAAGCCCGTAAGCCACTTTAATAAGCGCGCTCGATAAAGCGTTGGGCGCGCCGGTGGCTTCAGCCGAATAACGGTCGGCCCAGTACTCGCGGGTGCGAGATAAAAAAAGCACCGCGTACTGAGCTATAACATACATCAAATAGGCTATTATCCCGATAGCCGGCAGAGGATTTTTACCGCCGCGGCCGCTCGAACGCGCTTTCATAAGTGCTTTAGATATGTAATAAAGCAGAATGGGAACCACCGAAGCCAGAGTCATAACCAGAATATCCCAGTGGACGGCATGACCAATTTCGTGAGCCACTACGGCGTTTAATTCCTCCGGCGACAATTTTTCGATCAGGCCGCGCGTTATCACGACTCGCGCGTTACCGGGATAATGACCGTAAGTGAAGGCATTGGGCGTTCCGTCGTCTATTATTCCGAAGCGCGGAAATGGAATATTCTCTTTCTGGCATATTCCGGCGACGAAATTTTTAAGGCCGTGCGGCAGAGCTTCAGGCTCGACAAAAGTGAGACTCTGAAACCAGCCCATAAAAAAGTCCAGAAAATAAGGACTCAATAAAAAATTTATAAAGATAAAAACCACCGTTGAAATAACGGCAACTTCGGTCGTAAGAACTTCAGTCTCCGCGAGTATTATCATCACCACGCCAAGCATGGCGTATAAAACCACCATAGTCCCGATCGAACGTATTACAAGATTTGGAAGCGCCGGAAGCGGCATTTTGGCTTTCGAAAATGCGCCGGACGAAGACCCCTGCATTTTAGCGCCGGTAAGCTCTTCAATAGCAGAAGCCGCTTTATAAGACTTTGAAAAAAGTTTTGAAGCATCCAGCCCGCGCGCTTCACCTTCGGCAAGCTGCATGGCCGTAAGTTCCTGAGCGTCGAGCCATAATCCGCCACAGGACGGGCATCCGTCTATGAGCAGCTCTTCTTTTATAAAGCCGCCTTCCTGCATCGCAACGCCGCAACGCGGACAAGCGCACGAAGATGCATGAGGATTTATAAGGCCCGCCTGAAGAATTTTTGAAAAAGCCATCGGCGATTTAGAAAAATGATTAAGCTCACCCTTATCAAACCATATCCCCTGACAGGACGGACAATAATCCACAACAACACCCTTCGGCGTATATGTGTCTATAAGCGCACATAAGCATTTTGGACAATTCATCGCAGCCTCCGTTAAAATAACTTTTTCAATAGTTTCAACAGCTATGTTATATCGTATAAGAACAAAAACCATTATATCAAAATTCTTAAAACAATTAAAGAAAAAAATTAACGGAAAAAAATTAACGGAATTAATAATTTAAACATACCTACATCGCCAAACCTTTATAAGACCGCGACGGGGGAAAA
>DIVV01000210.1 GCA_002423385.1 bacterium UBP16_UBA6123 | reverse complement strand
GGGTAAAAAAGTCGTGGCTATCCGCCATCCAATGCCTTACGGCGACTTAGTTAAACAGGAATGCATGAGATTCGAAAAATACAGCGACCTCGATAAGTACAAATGCACCATCGAAGAACGCGAAGAATTCGAACCGCACATCAACCGCGGCATCGTCGTTTACTGCGGCGTCGATTACGAAACCATTATCCGCCAGGCTGAAAAAGAAGCCGACGTTATCCTCTGGGACGGCGGAAATAACGACTTCCCGTTCTACCACTCCGATTGCGAAATAGTCGTAGTTGACCCGCTTCGCGCTGGCCACGAAGTTATGTATCACCCCGGCGAAACTAACGTGCGCCGCGCCGATGTCATCGTTATCAATAAAATCGACTCGGCTTCTCCCGAAGAAGTCGAAGAAGTTCGCGCAAATGTGCGCGCCGTCAATCCCGACGCTATAATCATCGACGCTGCTTCTCCGCTTACAGTCGATAACCCCGAACTCATCCGCAATAAATCGGCTTTAGTCATCGAAGACGGCCCGACACTTACCCACGGCGAAATGCAGATAGGCGCAGGCGTAGTCGCCGCCATTAAATACGGCGCGCGCGAACAGGTTGACCCGCGCCCATACACCGTCGGAACTATCACCGAAACTTTCAAAAAATATCCCGAAATCGGCGCGCTTCTGCCCGCTATGGGCTACTCGCCGAAACAAATCAAAGACCTCGAAACCACAATCAATAAAACTAAATGCGACGTCGTTATAATCGCAACCCCGATCGATCTCAGAAAAATCGTTAAAATAAATAAACCGGCCGTACAGGTTGGATACGAACTCCAGGAAATCGGAACACCCAACCTGGAAACCGTTTTACACAACCACCCGATGCTTTGCGGCTGCAAAGACGCTAAATGCGCTCCTAAAGCCAAAAGCGGCACTAAAGGCAAAAAATAAAGGCGGGCGAACAGGCGGCCCCGGTCTTTCTGGAACGACCGGCTTCAAAGCCCGTTAAATAAAAGCGCGGCGCGCTTTTTAAAAGCGATTTTAAATTACGCGGCGACCGCTTCACCCGGTTCTAATTAAATATAATCACAGCGCGGCGGTTACATAAACGTCGCGCTGTGTGAAATAAAAGGAGTAGTAAAAAATGGCAGTTAATCTCAAAGGCAGAGACCTTCTATCAATGTTAGACCTTACCACCGAAGAAATATACCAGATACTCGAAACCGCTTCCAACTTAAAACTTAAACAGTACAGCGGCGAAACTCATCACCTTCTTAAAGGTAAAACGCTCGGTATGATATTCGAAAAATCATCCACGCGCACGCGCGTTTCATTCGAAACCGGTATTTATCAGCTCGGCGGCTATGGCCTCTTTTTGAGCTCGAACGACCTGCAGATAGGCCGCGGCGAACCCGTCAGCGATACCGCATCCGTTCTCAGCCGCTATCTTGACGGCATTATGGCGCGCGTATTCAAACACCAGACCGTCGCGGATCTCGCTAAATACAGCCGCGTGCCGGTTATTAACGGCCTCTGCGATTACGAACACCCTTGCCAGATACTCGCCGATTTCCAGACCATTATGGAAAAGAAACGCAAACTCGAAGGCCTTAAACTCACATACGTCGGCGACGGCAATAACGTCTGCAACTCACTGCTTTTCGGTTGCGCACTCGTCGGAATGAATATCTCCGTCGCTTCGCCTAAAGGCTACGAACCCGCTAAAGAAGTAGTTAAAAAAGCCGCCGAACAGGCCGCTAAATTCGGCTCGAGCGTCGAAGTGACCAACAGCGTCGAAAAAGCCTCCAAAGACGCAGACGTCATCTACACCGACGTCTGGGCTTCGATGGGCCAGGAAAAAGAACAACAACTGCGCGTTAAAGCCTTCGAAGGCTTCCAGGTAAATTCCAAAACCATCAAAACCGCCAAAGACGACTATATATTCCTCCACTGCCTCCCCGCACACCGCGGCGAGGAAGTTTCCGCCGAAGTTATCGACGGAACCCATTCAGTAATTTACGACGAGGCAGAAAACCGCCTCCATGCACAAAAAGCCGTTATGGCGCTTGTTATGTAATTTTTTTCATAAACACGGCAGCGCGCGGACGGTATCACGGCGTCGAAGCAATCGGGCTGACGCCGGCCGTCCCGCTTCTGCCCGCCCCCACCACTACGCCGCGCCATGACTTGCCATGCCATGCCATGCCCCTTCTCACCCCGTCAAGATCCAGTTCGTCCAGAAAGCCCCATCCGATTCACTCCGGCCCGGTTCGCCAAGTTCACTCCACCATTACAGGCTCCGTCCAGTTCGGTTCATCCAGTTCGGTTTAGTTCGCTTCAGTCCAGTTCATCCAGTAAGGCCTCGTCTCCTCTCAACCCGCTGAATCAGGGCCGTTTTTTTATTATAAACTTTTAATTTATATCCCGATGCCGGTCTAAAGTTACACTGCAACAAGCATAGCCGCCCAAATATCTATAATGTTATCATCAACAGATAAATTATAAAGAGGTGCTAAATGTTTAAATCAATCTATGCGTTAAGAGGCGATATAATAAAAATTAAAACACCTTATAATTCTAAAATAATCGCAGAGCTAAAAAAAATCCGCGGCTATCACTACGCCGCGGAACTTAAATGCTTCGTTATCCCTAACACTTATGAAAATTTTATTAAAATGACTGAAGTTTTCCGGTTGTCAAATATCGATATCGATGATTACGACCTCACGCCCGAAGGCGCCGGCAGGCGAGTCGAGGCCAAACTAACATCTGAGGAAAACAACGGCAGCGAGACAAACTTAGGCACAGGCGCTTCGAACGGACCGGCAGCAAACAAGCACACCGGCGGCGGCTCAGGCGCTTCGAACGGACCGGCAGCCCGCAAAGATTGCGGCAACGGCAATGGCAGCAGCCCAAATGACAGCAGCAGCGTTCAAGGCAAACCGACCCCAAGCGAAGATTACGACTGCGTTGCTTCGAACAGACCCGCATCTTCAAAAATTGCGCCATCCGACAATAAAACCGGCGGCATTTACCAGAACAGACTCGCATCCCATCAATTCACCCCACCAGACAATAAAACCGGCAGCCATGATCCATCTGACGAAAAACCGGTGGCCCGAAATCTTGCCGGGCCTCAAAAACTCGATATTTCAGTAACCCGCGCCTCATCCAATAAATCACGCACCGTTAATTCATATAAACCCAGGCGAAAAAAAGATATCAGACCGGCTGAATTTATTCCAGTGTTTAACACCGGGGACGACTTCGACGACGAGTTCGACGAAGAATCCGGATACGATACCTATAAATCATACATTGATATATCCTCAGAAGACGAAGCGGAAAAAAATATGCTCAAAACCCGCATCGATGAAGCTGTCCGTTTAAATAACCCAAACAAGGCCGCCGGAGCGCTTATAAACCAAAATGAACTGCCGGAAATCCCGGGCCGCGATCGTGACGAAAACGCCGCCCGCGAGAACGCCATTAAAAAACTTGAAAACGAGCTCAGATCAAGACGTTATAGCAAATCTACAGTAAAATCCTATATCTATCACGTTGAAAAATTCATCGAATTTATAGCTAAACCGTCCTGTTACACCACGGAAGACGATATTAAATCATACGTACTTACTTTAGCTAAAGATAGCAATTTTTCAACTTCATCGATGAATATAGCCATTAACGCAATTAAATTTTTCTTATCTGAAGTGCTTGAAAAGAATTATATCATAAGCGTTATCAAGCGGCCGCGCAAAGATAAAAAACTGCCGGTCATCCTCAGTTGCGAAGAAATAAAAAAACTGCTCGCGGCCGTTATTAATTTCAAACATAACCTGCTGCTTAAAATCATCTATTCAAGCGGCCTGCGAGTCGGCGAAGCTGTAAATCTTAAATTCCAGGATATCGATTTCGACCGGCGCATGCTGAAGGTCTGCGCCGGCAAGGGACGCAAAGACCGCTACACTATAATCTCGAATGCGGCGCTCGACAACCTCAAAATTCATATGCAAACTTATAAACCCGGCGACTGGATCTTTCCTGGCACGGATGCAAAAAAGCCCATTACGACGCGCACCGCCGAATATATTTTTAAAACGGCTCTTAAAAAAGCACAAATTAAAAAGAACGCCGCCATTCACGCTCTCAGACATTCGTTCGCCACGCACCTTCTCGAAAGCGGCGTCGATATTCGCTATATTCAGCAACTGCTCGGTCACGTTAACTTAAAAACGACTGAAATTTACACACACATAAGCACCAAACATATCGAAAAAATCGTCAGCCCGCTCGATAATATATTAAAGTAAAAAGCCTTTAATTTTTCTTTAAATCCAAAAAGGAGACATAAAAGTTTATCCAACTAAATATTGTACTGAAACAACGGCCGGCAGCAAATTAATTAACGTTTAATTAAGCTATCCTATTCGCCATTAATAATTTAACTTTCCGGAAGTCGGCAAACTCTTTGAGTTGTTTAAAAGACGGGCTGAGATAACTCCGCACTATGAGTTCACTCCTGAAAGGCAAAAAAATGGCTAAAATGTGCCTGAAAACTATTGAAAAATCGTTATCAAAATTCAAAAAATCGATTATTTAAAATAGAGTCATATATAACCCGGACTCATCCATGTTTCTATTAAATTCTTCGCGTCTTAAAAGGCAGCCTATGCAAAAAAAATGCGCTTGCGCTCCTCACGCTCAGAGGCGCAAACCTTTTCGCCGTGCCACAATTTCTGACTAAAAGAACAATCCTACGCACGCGTCCTGAATTTTAATCCAATCTGGCGCACAAGAATTTCCCGCACAAACAAATTTTAATTCAATTCGACACGCAAGCCACTCTTCAACCATAAAACAAGCCGACGGGGTTATATCCCAAACAACGAAAAATCAAATGCCATTTTTACAAATGACTAAAAGCGAAATTCTTTTCGTCCATCATCCCATTTCTTCCCAAAAAGCGAAAATATCTTCCTCCACTAAACCACATACTTTTTCAAACCCGAACATTCCATCGTTAAATCAATATTATTAACCATTTTCAACACCATTGCCATCCACCCTCACTCCGACAGAACTCTATTGCACGAAATTTTCATCGCATTTTCAGGCGTTATCTGCAATCGCGCTCAGC
>DIVV01000063.1 GCA_002423385.1 bacterium UBP16_UBA6123 | reverse complement strand
CATAACCAGCGCCGAGAATGAAAGATACGGATTACATGTAGCGTCCTGGGGCCTGTATTCAAAGCGCTTATCTTCCATCGACTTGACGTAACCGGGAATTCTGATGGCGGCCGAGCGGTTCGAAGTGGCGAAAGCTATACAGGTGGGCGCTTCGAAGCCGGGCACGAGGCGTTTATATGAATTAGTCGAAGGGTTCGCAAAAGCCGTAAGGGCGCCGGCATGTTTTAATATACCGCCGATGAAGCTGAGGGCTGTTTTAGACATGCCTGAATAGCCTTTAGAGTCATAAAAAAGGTTTTTGCCGTCCTGCAGAAGTTTAAAGTGAACGTGGAGTCCGCTGCCGGCTTCGCCGTACATAGGTTTAGGCATGAATGTAGCGGTTTTGCCCATCTTTTTAGCCAGATTAAAAACTATATATTTAACTAACATTGTAGCATCGGCCATTTTAACTACCGAGTCAAAAGCCGTTTCAATTTCAACCTGGCCGGCACCGCCGACTTCGTGATGATGGTATTTAACGGCGACGCCGCATTTTTCGAGCAGCAACGAAGCCTGCGAGCGGAATTCATAAAGAGAATCCATCGGGTTGCAGGCGTGATAGCCGCCTTTTACTGCCATCTTATAACCGTCGTATTTGGCTGGATCGGAGGTGAGGGGCTGTGATTTGGTGAATATCGAGTATGAGGAGCCGCGCGCTTCGTTTAAGTATTCGACGTTATCAAAAACATAAAATTCGTATTCGGGTCCAAGTAGAATATTATCGCCTATTTTAGATTCGGCAATAAATTTTTCGGTTTTTTTAGCTATATTACGGGGACATTGCGGATGGTGGCTTTCATCGCCTTCGACGCTCCATATATTCGAAAAAACCGAAACGGTCGGCGTATCGTAAAAAGGGTCGATAAAAGCGGTTTTAATATCGGGGATCAAAACCATGTCGGATCGTTCAATATTAACGAAGCCGTAGGAATAGCCGTCAATTCCGACGCCTTCTTCGAGCATTTTCTCCGTGACGCGTGAAGCGGGAATGGTAACGTGACGCATCTTTCCTCTTAAATCCGTGGCTTTAAAATCGAGCATATCGATCTTTGAATTATTGATAAATTTAATTAGTTCACGCGCTGATGAAAACATAATAATACACCCTTTCATATTGTTTTTTATAAGCTCACTCACTGCAGGCGATTATATTTTATAATCAAACGCCAGCTTTGTCAATAAATTTATTATATTTTTATTATCGTTATCGGCCATTAAAGCGATTCAGGTTTATTTTACGAATAGACGTTCAACTTATGGTGCATATAAAAAATGAGTATTATCTGCTTGACTTAGAAACCAATTAATGCTACAATTTGGATGATATTTGATATTTTGAATAATTATGAGGTGATTTATGACCAATAAATTTAAATCAAATTTTCGTCTCGCGCTGACCGTTTTATTTTTTATTTCACTTATACTCCAGGGCGCCCCGGCTTATTCGCAGGCAAAAAAAGCGCCGGCCGCTCCCGTTAAAAACAAAATAAGCGTGCAGTCGCTCATTGAAGCTAAAAATTACGAACAGGCGTTAAAAGAGTGCCGCGAATTAAGTTCAGCCTCCGATATTGAAAAGCGCAAAATCGCTTACGATAACTATGCTCTTCTGTTAGAAACTGGTATAGTCAAAGATCTCGACCACATCACCTCTTTTTACGCATCATTCGATAATATACAGGCCGGCTCGAATATACAGCCGCTTTTTCTTTTAGTATCGCATCTTGATTCAAAGCAAAAAACTAAAGACGCCGCCAAACTTCTCGATAAATTAAACATTATATTTCCTTCGAACGATTTTTACCTGAGCTGCGCGCCCGTAATATTTTCAAAATCCGGGCGTTACAACGAGGCGCTCGAAATAATCAAAAGCCAGCTCGATAAGAAACCTGCGACCGACATCGAAAAAAGAATTAAATCGCAGCTTATCGACGTTCATTTATGTTCTGGAAAAGTTGACGACGCGTTAAAAGTTCTTGAAGAAGAAATGCAAAAATATCCACAGGACGATCTTTACAAAGACTATCTCACTTTAATTTCTCAAAAAACCGGCGCATTTGGTAAAACCATGCCGATTATTCAAAAAAATATCCAGAACTACTCGACTGACGAAGCGAGTTTAAAAAGCCTGTTTTATCAATCGATGAGAAACGATAATTTTGAAACCGCTCTGGCCGAATTCGAGCGAATAGCCAGAGAAAAACCGGACGATATAGCGGTAAACACGATGGTAGCCGAATTAAACCTTATCAGCGGCGCGCATGAAACCGCGTCGGTATTAATTGATAAACTATTGAAAGACCTGCCGCAAAATACAAGGGCGCACTGGCTGAAAGGCCGGCTTTTATTCGACAGCCAGCAATACGACAAAGCGTATGCGTACCTTAAAAACTATATCGACGAATTCAAAGAATACGTCGAAAGCAAAACGCATTATTATCTGGCGCTTTCATGTATAAAAACCGGGCGGATTGTAGAAGCCGTCGATAATATGAAAATCGAGCTGGCTAAAAGCACCACTGCGAACAGTAAATTACTGCTTCGCGAAATGGAAGCCGCTTTTTTTAAAGAAAAAATGTTTATCACCGCCATTAATTTCTTCACCGAACTAAGCGAAAAGTATCCGGGCGACGCCGAACTGCTTTCAAAAATAGCGCTTTTTCATTACTACAACGGCGCTTATAAACAAGCCATAGAATTTGGCACTAAAGCTCTCGAGCAAAGCGGCAATTCTTTCTCGACCGCTTATATACTGGCCATGGCGCATTCAAAATCGGGCGATAACAAACGCGCCCTCGAACTGTTTAAAATGTGCGCCCAAAACGCTCCAGAAGCGGTCTCCACTGAATCGTTCAATAACGCTGTTCGCCAGAGCGCTTCTTTAATATGGCCTTTCGCGCATCAGCACCTCTGCTATATACATTCGGCTTTAAGATGCGGCGAAATGAGCAAGGTAACGGCAGGTTTAAACGGATTATTCGCCTTTTTAGCCGATAAAACGCCGCCCAAATTCGTCGTAAAAGACATTCAGTCGATAAATCCGTTTTCGGTAAGGCCGGAATATTCTTTATTTGAAAGTTACGAGTTTTTTCTTAAAAACTCTTTAACCGAAGAATATTATAAAAATCTCGAAGAAAAAGGCGAAGCGCGCGCATTAGTTAATTTTTTCATCAAAGATTCCGGCGTGAAAAAATTATACGAACGATCTTTGAAATCTCAATTTGAAGGCGATATAAACGCATCTCTTGCCTTTACGATGGAAGCGTTAAAGATCGAACCGGACAATATATTTCTGTTAGTCCGCGCCGCCTCAGCCGGCATAGCCGTAAATTCATATTTAATGATGCCGCTCTCGCTCAAAATACTTTCTTATAAATTACCCGAAACCGGCGCATCAGACGAGGAAAAAGTTTTAAAATGCTGCATCAGCGCTTTTAAATTAGGCGCGAAGAACGCCATTAAAAATAATCTCGGCAATATAGCCGCGATCAAAAAAAGTATAGGCAGTTTCGATAACAGCGAATATAAGAACACCGATCAGGAAGGCATCGATGAATTAGAGGCTGATTTAAAAGTATTAAAACAAAGTAAATTCAGTAAAATGGCGCTGATGATGGAATCGACTCTTTATTACTTTAAAGGCGATGTTAATAAAAGCAAAGTGCCAGTATTCGATTATATCAAACAGGAACCGGATCTTTCCACTTTTATATGGTTCGTAACTAATTTAGGCGGATATTTTATTTTATAGGCAATATAAATAAAAACAGGTGAATAACTAGTTACTCACCTGTTTTTTTATCCAAACATTTTATATAAATAAAATATTTTAGTTTTTTTCTTCTACTTCAGGAGCTTCTTCCACTACTGGAGCAGCTTCTGCCGCAGGAGCCTCTACTTTAGGAGCTTGCTCAACCGCGGGAGCCGCTTCTACATGTGTAGTTTCGGCAGCGGGTTCGGCTGTTTCAACTTGCGTTTCAACAGCGTGAGCTCTTTTAGCAGCTTTATGTTTTTTGACTTTTTTCATTTTTTTCACTTTCACAGGCTCGGTTGAATCGCCGGATTTCTGTGAGTGTAAAACGCGAACAGCTTCTTCTCTCGATATTTCTTGACCATCCTGGTTCTTCGAAAGATACTGGATGTAACCTATTAAAGAGAGGTAAGCAGTCTGCGACGTAAAAGGCTTTAAGCCGGTCACGTTCGGATAATAAGCCGCATAAGCGTTGCCCATAAAGAACGAAGCTGCGAATAAAATCACGATAGCTAACAATAAAGTTTTTTTCAAATGTTCCACCTCCTTTATTTTGTATTCGATCATTTAATTTCTTTTTAGTTTGTACGGTAGCGATTTTAACATAGATAAAAGAAAATGTCAATCTTTTTTTAATACCCGACAAAACGGCTCGCCTTTAATTTGACAAAAGCTGAAAATTGTGATATAATCTAATTAAAGTATATGGTAAAAAACAAAAGGGAGGATTAAATATGCAAACCGGCAATGTAACACCATCAAATGGTTATTCCGTCAATATCCTCGATATGCAAACTGGCCAGAATTCCAGGCCTTCATCCGCTGAAGACGTAAACCGCGCGCAATATCAACCAGTAACGCAGCAGGCGACGACTCCTTCGGCAGCGAACGCCGTCCAACCGCAGCAACAATCAATGACTCCCGCAGGCGTAGGCCAGAAGATTAATATCACGGTATAATCAATACATTCTGAGATTATATATCCGAAATTTACTACGAGGCAGATTTATTGCGAAGCCTCGAGTATTTTTTTGATTTTATTTTCGATTAAATCAAGAACATACACGCGGTTATGGGCAGCCCAGAACGCTGTATTTTCAATAATTTCAAGTTTCGAAGGTAACGGCGGGCCCGCGTTGTGCTCGTAAAAAGAATCCAGAGTTAAATACGATTCATCGTCATAAAAAAAACCGCTTTTAATAATACGCGCCGAGTCTTCACTGGCGGCTATTATCAGGGGCGTTTTTTTATTCACGCACATATTAAAATCTTTAAGACCGCCGTTGATATATATTTTTCTGCTCCTTATCAACGCAAAGCGCGACCGGTTGAATTCATTTAATATTACGGCATTTTCTTTAAAACTGTATTCTGCCGTGATAATATCAGCCGAGCTTTTTTTTGCGTCGCAAGAAATCAATTTAACCGTCGAATCGCTCAACAATTTATGAACCGCGGATGCGATAATTTCACATTCCGATGATCCCGCTTTGAGCTTATATAAATTAAGCGTTTGAGAAAAATAATCGCAGCAGGCAAGAATTTCACCGTCATAATAAACAGCCCGGTTAGAATCATTGAGATTAATTGCCGAAGGAAGTCTTTCAAAGCCGCCAGCGCTCATAATAAGACTTTTTTCGCGGCAGGCGATAACGGCCGGCCCGAGGCGCGATGAACATAAATCTTTAAAACCGCCGGCAAAATCGCCGCTATTATCGTCATTTTTATCATCGTAAACCAGCAGGCACTCTACTATTTTAGATGAAACCGAAACTTTATAAAGCGCCGCGCCGCATAAAATCAAAAAATCGCTGGCGCCGTAATTGGCAACGCTTTTAAACTCTTTAAGGCCGCTTATCACCATAATAGTTTTAGAATCGGCTGTTCCGACGATCCTGACGTTGCCTGAAAAATCGTATATAGCCGCAAACGCTCCACCAGAGGACACTGCGAAGAAATTTTTGGCCTGAGTGCCGAATTTATTATAAGGATTATTTTCATCGAGCATTAAAAATCTATCGCCGGCAAGCGAATAATTCATAAGAACCGAGCTTCCGTCTTTATTGACTCCGACTTTCAGCTTATAAACGAAACGCGGCGATATCGAAGCCGCTTTTTTCTCGTCGATTAATATATTTAAAAAAGGATAATCGAAAGTTACCGATTTTAGATTATCACCGACCGCTCTGACGTCAACGGCGGCTGCGTTGATAAAAAATCCGGGCGAAGATAATTTATCGTCTAAATTTATTTTACGAGGCGGCAGCGGGCTGACTTTAAAATTTTTTCCGCCATAAATTTTTGACGCCCCGTGTAAATCGGCTTTAACCCAAATATTACTAAACGGCGCGTTGAATCTGGCGTAATATCCGGCCGCGGCGTCATGGTAAAGCGAAGCGCCGCGGGAATAAAACTCGAACGAAGTATCGCAATAGTATATATGATTTAACGAATACGCATATATTGCGGCCGCGATAAAAATCATTATTAAATTAAGCGCCATAGCGCAGGAAACCCCGGCCGCGCTGCGGCAGATAATGCCGGTTTCCCTGCGTTGTAAAACTTCGATGTCATCATCGACGGCGGCATTATCATCAAGTTTATCATGCCTTTGCGCGTCATTTCGCTTTTGGGAAAGTCCCGCCGCGCCCGACGGCAATATAAAAACCGTAAAAGCCAGAACGAAACCCGCGCCGAGAAGCGCTACGGCGCCGGAAGCCGGATTTAAATTAACTATAAAAAGGTAAAATGAAAGGCCCGTAATAAGCACGGTCAAATAAGCTCCGCTATAAGCAGTTTCAGATTTTAACTTGTGATAAAACGCCATAAGTATAAGCGGAATAAAGATAAGCGGCATCAGTATGATTTCGCCAAGCGCGTTCAAACCGCTGTAAAGAGCGTTAATATTAAAATAATCAAAATAAATATTTAAGGCGGAAATCTGGGCGAACATCAAAAAAAAGAAAACCATAAAGGCTTTATCTATAACGTAGGAATACAGGATTAGCATAATGGATGCGATAAAACACAATACATTGAATATATCGATGTAATAAAAATTAGAAACGATATATGCAAATATCATTAAATATGAATATGAAATAAGGGCCGATGAAAGCCATGCGCCGTCAGCGCGAAAATAAATCGCGAACAATAAATTAAGCGCCATAAGCAAAATAAGCAAAGGCGCGTTCAGGCCTCCGCAAGCAAAATACGCCGCGGCAAAGGCCGCTGCATTGATTAAAACGAGCGAATAAGGCCGCGCGCCTTTTAAATCATCTTTTTTTTGTAAATCATCGGAATTTATCAAATAATTCAACCCATTCAGCTTTTTTTATTTGCGCCAGAAATTAAGAAATGACGCTTTAAAAAACCGAGCGCGCCGGCGCAGAAAATAATGGCCTTCATAAATTACTGTTTCACTTTCGTTTTTATTTTTTCAGTTGATTTGCCGAGGGATTCCTGCGCGAAATTAGCTAATTTAGAGCCTTCAGGCACGAGTCTCAGCGTGGCCTTCCATTCTTCGACGGCCTTTTCGTAATCGGTAAGTTCTTCGTAAGCCAGGCCGAGATTATAATGAACGTAGGCGTCTTTTGGATTTATGGAGACGGCTTTCGTCCATACCTTGACCGCGCGGTCCAACTGGCCTTTTTCATAATAAGCGAGGCCTAAATGATAAAGAGAGTATTCGTCTTCTGGATTGATTATGCATGCGCGCTGAAATTCTTTAATGGCGTTATCGTACTGTCCGAGATCGTAAAATAAAATTCCGATATTGGTATGCGCGTAAACGTCGTCCGGGTTAAGCGACAGGGATTTCTGGAAAAAACTAATGGCTTTTTCGGTCTCACCGACATTTTTATAGCAAATACCGAGGCTGTAATTAGCGAATTCATCATCAGGGTTTATCATCAACGAGCGCTCGAAATATTTAACGGCGGCCAAAAATTCGCCGCGTTTCTTATAAACGGCGCCCATGCCGTAAAGGGCGAAGGCGTGATCGGGTTTTAGATTAAGGCAATGTTCGAATTCTAACAGCGCGTTATCGTTTAAATTACTTGCGCGGTAAAGATTTCCGATAAAATAATGAAGCTCGGGATCGTCAGGCTTTATTTCGAGCGCGGCTTTAAAGGTATCCATGGCAGTTTGCAGCTCGCCGCAATTTTTATAGGTAATGCCGAGCAGTTGATAGGCCTGTATATAATCGGGCCTTAAATCGATGACTTTTTTAAATGATTTGACGGCGTCTTCGGCCTGGCCGCGATTTAAATGAATGAGACCGAGCTGGAAAAACGCCTCGTAATATTTAGAATTAAGCTCTATAACGCGCAGGAACCTGTTTATAGCCTCGATAGTCTCGCCTTTATTTCGATAGGCTATCCCGAGCTCGCAAACGGCCTCTATATGCGCAGGATTTATCGCGGCTGTTTTTTCAAACTCGCATATAGCTTCGTCGAGAAGGCCGTTATCGCGGTAAGCCAGGCCGAGCTGGTAATGAGCGTCGTAATTTTCCGGGTGCATCTCGGCCTTTCGTTTACAATCCTGTATAGTATTGTCAAATACGCCCTGCTGACGCATTATGGTTTCGATATAATACTGCGAATATTTATCGTCGGGGCGAGCGTCGAGAACTTTTTCGTACTCGATAACCGCTTCGTCGAGAAGGCCTTTGCTTTTATAGGAGCAGGCGAGACGATAATGCGCGTCGGCGTCATGAGGATTAACCAGCAGGTGTTTTTTTAATTCTTCGATCTGCATTTCTATTTCGTCTTTGGTCTGGCGGTGATAATTTTTTTCGCCGTAATGCTTTTTAAGTTCGTCCGCTTTTTTCCAGCAGGCAAGCGCCTCGTCGTATTCGTTTTTAATATCGTGAAGATTACCGAGCAGATCGTAAGCGTCGGCTAATATGGTGTTAAGTGAAATCGCGCGCAGCGCTTCGGCCTGCGCTTCAGAGAACATGCTTTTATCTCTGTAAACCGTAGCGAGCGAAAGATGCGCCAGCGCGTCGGCCGGAGTGATTTCTATCGATTTCAAAAAATATATTATGGCGTCTTCGAGATTTCCCTTTTTACGGGCTATCATGCCGAGCCAGTAATTGCAGTACGGATATTTAGAGGCGAGCGACAGAGTTTTTTGAAATTCGAGCTTAGCCGTATCGCTCATCCCGCGTTTGTAATATGAAAGGCCCAGGTAAAAATGAGCGTCTGGATTATCTTTATTTATGGATATGGCGCGCTTGAATTCGGTTATGGCCTCTTCGTGCTTATTCTGCTCGCTTAAAACCACACCGAGATTGATATGAGCATAAATAAAGTTTTTATCGGTGATTATAGCGCGTTTACAATATTTTTCAGCGGATGGGATATTGCCTTTCGAAAAATACGACATACCGAGGCGAGTAAGCGCGAAAGCGTCGTTAGGATTTAATATAACGGCTTTTCGAAGCTGAAGGATAGCTTTATCGAACTGATTCTTCTGCTCGTAGGAAAGTGCGAGATTATAATGCGCGTAGGCGTAATCATGATTAAGTTTAACCGCCCTTCTAAGCGATGATATCGACTCTTCGAGCTCGCCTTTCATTCTCAGCGCGCGGCCTAAATGAGTATGCGCGTAGGCGTAATTCGGGTTTATTGAAATAGCCTCGTGAAACTGGACGATAGCCTCGTCTATAGAGCCTTCCATTAGATAAATAATGCCGAGATTGCAGTGCGCGAAAGAATAGTGGGGTTTTAGTTTGATGGCGCGCTTGAAGGCGATTTTAGCTTCTTTGAACATGCCTCTGTTTTTATAGCAGAGCCCCAAAAAATTATAAGCGTAGGAATCGTCCGGCCGAAGCTGGATGGTAAGTTTATAATAATTGACCGCTTCATCTATCATGCCGCGCATTTCGAATAATTTAGCTATCTGATAGCTGGTTTCGGGATTTTCGGCGTCGTCTTCGAACTCGCGCAGCCGTGATTTAATTATGCCGTCATATTCTTTATTTAACATTCTATTCCCACCTTAATCCTAAATGCTGCGCGCCCTGTTCAAAATTATTACGGGCGGCCTGAATAATTTCTTTTTTAATATTCGGGTAAAAAGTATAATCGCCGAACTTCTGAAGCGCGACAAATTCATGGCCGGCTATTCGTTCTTCAGAAGGCGTTTGGGGCGTTCCGCCGATTATCGACGCCAGGAAATTCATATGCACGATATGGCGTTTGCGGCCGGGATAAAGAGTTTCGGATGTAAAAATTAATTTTCCGAGCCGGATTTCATAACCGGTTTCCTCGATAAGCTCGCGCTTAGCGCATTCTTCTATCGATTCGCCGGCTTCGAGACCGCCGCCCGGTAAAAGCCAGTAATCACGATCGTCTTTTTTATGATGGACAAGCAAAATAGAATCGCGTTCATATATCAAAACGCCAATGCGGACCCTGACAAATTCTTTTTTATCTATCATCGCCCTTACGGCCCCTTTACAAAATTTAATAAAATTAATAATAAGTCGAACGGGTATCGTATCAATTAAAATAGTTTCAGGATAGAATTATACTTAAATTACTTTTTTTTGTCAAGCGGTTGACAAATTTAAGGTATTTTTATAGAATATACTCGCTTCAAGCTAGAAAGATGGTATAAAATGCCCTTAGTGATTATTCTTCTAATCTTTGCTCTCGTGCTCGGCGCTTCGCGGTTTTTAAAACTCAAGCTCTGGATTTGTCTCACGGCCGGCGCAGTTTTGATCGGGCTCTTTTTCGGAATGGGCCCGGCCGCTATCGCCGCTACATTAATTAAAACCTCCACCGACGCTAAAACAATCGAAATACTTTTCATACTCTACGGAATCGCCGTTTTTGAATACACCCTCAGGATAAGCGGAATGCTTAATAAATTAATAGTTAATTTAAAAAAGGTGTTTCGCGACGACCGCCTGGTCTTAGGAATGCTTCCGGCTTTTCTCGGCTTTCTTCCCTCGCCCGGCGGAGCCCTTTTTTCGGCGCCCTTAGTCGCGGAGGCTTCTAAAAATCTTGAATTAACGCTGGAAGAAAAAAGTTTTATCAACTTCTGGTTTCGGCATATATGGGAAACGATATTTCCGCTTTTTCCAGGCCTGATACTCGCGGCGGCCATGTCTAAAATACCGCTTTATACCCTCGCATGGAGCATGTCTCCAGCCGTCGTGGTAAGCGTTTTAGCCGGAAGCATTATGGTTTTTTCAAAAAAAATAAAATACAGGCCGGATGCGGAGGCGCCGGGCGAAACCATTAAAATTAACTTCGGGGTCATCTTCGATCTCATCGTTAACCTTCTGCCGATACTCATAGTTATCTGCGGCGCGCTGTTTTTTAAAATAAATATGATAATTCTGATTATCGCCGCCATAAGCTGGACTTTCATCCAGACCGGCTCCGGAGCGAAAGATTTGAAAAAAGTCCTCGTGGATACGCTATATTCGCAAAATCTTATGCTTATAATCGCCATAATGGGTTTCGCCGGCATTTTAGAAGATTCAGGCGCTTCGCGAGCTATCCCCGACACCTTCGTCCGGCTCAATATACCGCTTTTCGTGATTTTTATGGCGATGCCTTTTATACTGGCGGTTTTAACCGGAATAAATACCGCGTTCGTAGGACTGGCGTTTCCGATTTTAGCGGGGCTCGCCGGAGGCCTTACCGTTAAAAGCGTCACGCTTGCCTATATTTCAGGAATGGCCGGCGTTATGGTATCACCGGTGCATTTATGCCTGGTATTAACCTTGAATTATTTCAAAGCAAATACTTTAAATTTTTATAAGATGCTTATTTTTCCAGCGCTGTCATTACTAATACTGGCTGCTATTATTGGAGGTTTATAATGCCCGAACCGGTCGAAAACATCAAAAAAAATATAAACTTGACCATAAACGATATCCGCATTTGCATAGAAGACGAAGCGCTTTTAAATAAAACGCTTTTAAATTACATACGCGAAAATCTCGGGCAAAAAGACGTTAAATGCGGATGCAATAAAGGCTATTGCGGTTCGTGTACGCTTATACTCAACGGCGAGGCAAAAAAATCCTGCGTAATAAAAATCAAAAATATAGACGGCGCGGTAATATTAACTCCAGGTTTTATAAATTCACCCGAACTTTCAAAATACGCCGCGCTCCTGCATAAACATGGCGCGCTGCAGTGCGGATTCTGCTTTCCGGGCATAAGCGCGTCGCTGGAAGCTAAATTAAAAAACGTTGTGACTCCGTCTGAAAACGACGTAATAAAGGCTCTTGACGGCCACATATGCCGCTGCACCGGATATAAACCAATAATTGACGCGGTTTTAGACAGGACGCTGGCCGCTGATTATCTTGCCCCGGAAGGCTTTAAAAATATATGCGGCTCGCCGGTGCGCGAAGACTCGGCCGAAAAGTTAAAAGGGAGCGCGCTCTACGCCGATGACATCGAATTTGAAAACATGCTGCGCGTGTATATTTTAAGATCGCAATACGCCCACGCCGAGATAATATCCATAGATACGGCGGACGCAAAAGCCGCCGCGGGCGTAGCGCTTGTAATGACGCATAAAGATCTTTGCGGCGCGAAAAACTTCGGCGCGCTCAGGCACGACCAGCCGGTTTTATGCTCCGAAAAGGTTTTATTCCGCGGCGACGCGATAGCTTTGATAGCCGCCGAAACTTTAGAGCAGGCAAAAGCGGCAGCCGATTTGATAAAAGTCGAATACCGGCCGCTGAAGACGATTTTCGAAGCCGCCGAAGCGCTCGCCAAAGACGCTCCGATACTGTGCGGCGAGAATAATATTTTATGCGAAATAAAACTTAAATCCGCCGAAGATGCCGCCGCTTTTTTTTCAGAAAAAAAAGGCTTCGCGACGGTCTCGGGATTTTTTACGATGGGGGCGATAGAGCACGCTTATATGGAACCGGAGTGTTCGACGGCTTATTATGACGAAAAAAATGATAAAATAATTATTTATGCCGGATCGCAGAATATTCATACGGAAAAAGAAGAGATCGCCTTAATTTTAGGCGTCCCGGCGCAAAAAGTTGAAATCCAGCTTACGCATACCGGCGGCGGCTTTGGCGGAAAAGAAGACCTTACCACTCAGCCTTATTCAGCCCTGGCGGCTTACTTCACCAAAAGGCCTTGCAAATATTTAATGACGCGCGAAGAATCGTTATTATGCTCGACTAAAAAACATCCCTTCGATATTAAAATAAGCGTTTCAGCCGATAACACGGGCGTTTTCGGCGGCATCACGGTCGAAGCGATCTCTAACGCCGGCCCTTACGAATCTTTAAGCCGTATAGTGCTGACTCGTTTCGCCACGCATATTCTGGGGCCCTATACATGGCGGGCGTACGACATTTCGGTCACGGGGGCGCGGACTAATAATTTAATAGCCGGCGCCATGCGCGGTTTCGGCGTCAACCAGGCCTGCTACGCCGTCGAATCGATGATAGATCGTCTGGCGGCGAAACTTGGCATAAGCGCCGAAAAAATAAGGCGTTTAAATATGATCGAAGACGGAAAAATTATGGGGCTCGGTGAAATCGCCATGGATTCATCGGGACTCAAAAAATCTTTCGACGCAGTGCTTAAGCATATAGACCGCGGCGCGCTCGATTCATTCAACCGGCAAAACACCGCAAAAAAAAGAGGCGCGGGCATAGCGCTCGCCTATAAAAACATGGGGCTCGGCAATAATTCGCCGCGCGACAACTGCTCGGTTAAAATCTCGGCGGCGCCGGGAGTTAATAAACTAATAATTTATACGGCGGCGTCCGAAATCGGCCAGGGATTATATAACATATTAAAACAGATAGCCGCCGAAGCGTCAGGCTTAAGCTCCGATTCAATAAAAATTTCATGGGGCTCAACGCAAAACGCTCCGCCCGCGGGCGTTACCTCGGCATCGCGCCAGACTTTCATGAGCGGCAACGCCGTGTTAAAAGCGGTCATTAACTTCAAAGATTTACTGATAAATAAAATCACTCAAAAATATAATATTGAAAAAGCCGACGTCTCGCTTGACGGCGGCCAAATTGTATTTCCAGATAATTTCAAAAATCCCGACGGCCTTTATACGATCTGGGATTATATTAATAAAATCGAAAAAGCTGAAATAAGTCTTACTTTCCGCTACGACGCGCCGTCCACTTCCGAATTAGATAAAGCCGGAATCGAAGGCTTTAAAAGCCATTTCGGCTACAGTTACGCCGCGCACGGAATCATCGTAGAAGTCGATCTCGAAAGCAAAAAATTTAAAATATTAAAAATAATCGCCGCTCACGACGCCGGGCTCGCCCTTAATCCGGCGGCGCTCGAAGGCCAGATAATCGGCGGAGTCGTGATGGGATTAGGCTACGCGGTATCTGAAAACTTAAAGGTAGAAAACGGCCTGCCGGACAAGCGCGGCCTTGCCGGAACCGGACTTTTAAAAGCCCGCGACATTCCGCCGATAACGCCGATAATTATAGAAACGCCCCACCCCGAAGGCCCTTACGGCGCGCGCGGCATCGGCGAAATTTCGACGGTACCCGTAGCGGCCGCTCTGTGCAACGCGCTTTTAGACGCTTCGGGCGTCGAATTTAATACCCTGCCTGTAAACTTAGATATAAACGGATTTAAATACAACCCGGAATAACATTTGCCGCGCAATTTTTATTTTAAATAAAATACACACATCTAAAAATCAAAACCGGGCTTCCGATATATCGGCCGCCCGGTTTTGAATATAGTTTTATAAATTAATGATTAATTAATTTATGATATTTTTTTTACGAATCCGTACGCAAAATTATTCTTCGTCGCTTTCGTCTTTAGCTTCGTCTTTAGCTTCGTCTTTTTTAGGTTCTGCCGCTTCTTTTTTATCTTCAGCGGGTTTAGCGTCGATGGAAGCGGGAGCTTTTTTATTTGATTTTTCCATAACGTCTTTTAAAAACTGCGATACGATTTCAGGAGTGATTTTGCCAAGATCGGTTTTCATGATAAACGAACCGGTAATGTCGTTACCCTGAAGGCTCGCGTTAGCCGCGAAATATTTCAAAACTTCGTTAGCTTTTGACTGTTCTTTCATGGGAGCGATTTCATTGGCTATTTTCGTGAGTTTTTCGGAATCCATGAAATAAGAAATGAAGCACGACGGATCGAAAATCGAAAGAGCTTTGAATTCGGCATTTTCAGCGAGGCTTGTTTCTTTTTTAGCGGCAGCGCCGGCAGCTTTTTCAAAAGCTTCTTTAGTGGTAGCTATGATATAATAACCGCCGACCTGACCAAGCGTAATAGCCGCATT
>DIVV01000059.1 GCA_002423385.1 bacterium UBP16_UBA6123 | reverse complement strand
TTTGCAGAAAGTGGGAGGGTTTAAGTGAGGGAGAAAGGGTTAGGCAACCTTTTTCCCCTCCCTTATTTCAAAAATTATTTTTTTATACCGGTGGCAAGTTTTTCTATGACAGCCGCTATTTTAACCGACGCGTCGCCATTGCCGTAGCATTTGGAGCCGCAGGCCATTTTATCGTATGCCGTCTTCGATTCTATCAACTGTTTAACTGCGCCCGCTATTTTATCTATATCACTTCCGACTAATATAGCGCAGCCGGCCTCGATAACTTCGGGGCGCTCGGTGTCTTCGCGCATTACAAGGACGGGTTTCGATAGGGTGGCGCCTTCTTCCTGAATGCCGCCGGAATCGGTAAGTATAATATAAGCCTGGTTCATAAGAGTTACGAATTCAAGATAGGGCATAGGCGATTCGAGTATGATGCGTTCTTTCGCGGCCCCTTTGAATTCGTTGAATTTGCCTTCGACCGCGTTTTTAACGTTCGGGTTCATATGGACCGGATAAACTATTACGGCTTCAGGGTTTTCGTTTACAATTTTATAAAAAGCGTCGCAGATGCGTTCGAACGGGCCGCCAAAATTTTCGCGTCTGTGTGCGGTGACTAATATTATTTTTTTATTTTCGGATAATGCTTTTTGCACACGCGGCGACTTAACGGGTATCGCCTTATTTTTTAAAATATAATAAAGTGCGTCCACCACGGTATTTCCGGTGACGTAAATACCTTCAGGGGCGATTCCGTCTTTTATAAGATTTTTACGGGCGGTTTCGGTCGGAGCGAAGTGTATATTGGCTATAACATCGCACACGCGGCGGTTTATTTCCTCTGGAAAAGGGGCGTAAATATCTCGGGTGCGCAGCCCGGCTTCTACGTGGGCCACCCGGATTTTTTGATAAAAAGCGGCGAGCGCGGCAGCCATGGTCGTGGTGGTATCGCCGTGAACGAGGACTAAATCGGGTTTTTCCGCGATGAGATATTCGGAGGTTTTAATTAATATTTTAGAGGTAAGATCGTGCAGCGACTGGTTTTCGCTCATCAAATCAAGATCGGCGCCGGCTTTGATATCAAAAATTCTCAGCGCGTCGTCGAGCATCTGGCGATGTTGGGCCGTTATGAGGGTTCGGGATTCAATCGCGCCGCCGGAACCGGCCGCAAGAGCGTCTAGACGGGAAACGACCGGGGCCATTTTAATGGCTTCCGGCCGCGTTCCGAATATAGATAAAATTTTAAATACTTTTTCTTTATTCACTTGATCGTCTTGATGCTTATTGCATTAATGCTTGACTCAATTATCTTAAGGCTTAATTGTATTGATAATAATTATCCTAAAAAATGCTTAACGCTTAATAGGCTAATATTAACCTACGTTTTCCACTCTTATAATTTCGGGGATTTCTTTTTTTATAGTTTTTTCCACGCCGTTTTGAAGAGTCATCGCCGCGCACGGGCAGCCATGGCAGGCGCCTTTAAGTTTAACTTTAACCACGTTATCGACTACGTCTATAAGTTCGATATCGCCGCCGTCGGCATTTAACATAGGCCTTATTTTTTCGATTATTTTCTGAACTCTTTCTTTCATGTTAAACTCCTCATAAATAAATCTGTTTTAGTTGACTAATTTAGTATAGTTTTTCTTTTTATTACAATTTAATTATACATCAATAACGGATTTTTAGCAATAAAATTTTTCATTTAAATTTTTCATTATTTTCCATTATTTTTTATATGAGTCAACGCGCCGTTCTACAAGCTACTGGAAAGAACAAGCCGAACCCCGACGTTGCTGAATCGATCAGCGGTGCCATTAACATGGCGGCTGGCTGAATGGCAGTTTTTGGCTTCGCTTTCACATGTGCCGCCGCGTGCGACGCGTTCGGGAGAGGCTAAAGTTGAGGAATTAGCCGCCGCGTCCGGCTTGTCATTATTGTCGCTGCACCATTCCGAAACATTTCCCGAAATGTCATATAATCCGAAAGCATTGGGCTTCTTTTGCCCGAGCGGATGCGTTCTTAAACCTGAATTACCGGCGTACCAGGCATACTTGCCTATCAATTCATTTGCAGAATCATCGCCGAAATAAAATTTTGTTTTCGTTCCCGCGCGGCACGCATACTCCCATTCGGCCTCAGTCGGCAGTCTGAATTTATCATAACCGGACGGCTTTAACGCGTTTATTTTTTCAAGAAAGCCGTCTGTATTACATATATCGTTCCACGATACATTCTCAACGGGAAAATTATCTCCGCCGTCTAAATTGCCCGGATTGCTTCCCGTTATCTTTTTCCACTGTCCCTGCGTAACTTCATATTTGCCGATATAAAAGCCCTGCGGTAATTTAACCATTTCGAGCGTAACGCCGCCGCCGAGATCGATCAACAAATTCTCGCACGAGTCTGAAGCCAATGCTGGCGAGAAAATTACGAACATCAAAAGAATAATTGTCAATAATACATTTTTCATTATATTAATTCAGCCTCCATTTTATCATTATGAGTGGAACATTATAAGCGCATTCCGTATTCTTCTTCAAAAAATTGATAATATAATGCGGCTATTTATTATTACGCCTTCTTAAAATACAAGCCAATTATTAAAAAGAATCTTGTACATATTAATTACAAACGAAAAATTTATCATTAATGATATTTCAATCGTTAATATCGATAAATAAAAAAACGAAAATATGAACATAAAATTAGGTTTTATATCATATAAATTTATATCGGGTAACACCTTTTTAACTATGTATTTGTAAAACATATAAGACGAAAATGGATTCATAAATCGCAATATGGCCACGATTAAACAGTATAATTTAAAAAATCTATTTATTATTTTAATTTCACATGTTTTGGTTAATATTTCTTGATTATTTTTACCGGCATGTTGAACGGTATATATAAAAAAGGGGTAAGTAAAAGTATTGCTTATGCCAATTAAAGCATATTTATTCCACTTATTGAAGATTGCCAGTCCGGCCAGACCGCCGCTTATATACGATGTAGTTATAACAATAAACAAAAACAATATAAAAATAGAAAGTGGATAGTAAACCTGGTAAAGATTGCTTAAGGTAAAACCAAATTCAAACGCGGCGGACTTTATTGGTTCCAGGGCCATATCGGATACATAGCGGCCTCCATCCCTGCTATAAGAAATGTGTGTGTGTATGTCGGCATCCGCTTTAAATTTTAAAGAAGCTCCCGGTTCACTCTTTGCGGTCGCATAGTAAAACATTTTTTCGGGATCTTCAGCAAAACGTAAAGAATCCGCCTGATTCTCCGATGAATAAATATCTCGAAATTCCATGTTTTTTGGTGTTTCAACAAATTTATAAGCGCCACGTATGTCGATCTTGCACATTGTAGGCCTGTATATGTCAGCTTCCAGTATTTTTAACAACAAGATGATTTTATTATCCGAATGTTCTATGTCAATCCATTTGCTGTAGTTTAACCCGTTTCTTGCGTTCGAAATATTTATTATAATAAAATTTTTATATTTAATAAGATATGGCGTAAATCGTTTTAAAAATTTTTCGTTGATTTTACATTTATATTTTTTAATAATATAACTTGAAAAATCATCCTGGCTATTAAATACGGTCTTATCAATATTTTCAATTTCAACATCCCGGGATATTTGATTGTGCGCTGGTTGAGCGGCAACCCTATAAGCGGCAAAAGGAAAGCAAACAAGAATATAATCAATCGGAATTAAAGAAAACACCGGATAAATCTGGTTAGCCCAGGCCGTTATAAAATATGGTAATAAATATTCTTTTATATTTCTTACATTGTTAGTTGCATAGCCGTGAGGAAAAAGTTCGGTCTCGCCAGTCGAAAGCTCAACTTTTACATTATCTACCGACCCATTCACCGGCATTATTAATAAAATGTTGTCGTCAAAATCACAAAAATCTTTCGCTTCAAATTTAATCCGCATTTTTTGGATGCCGTTAATATAGGACATACAAACGTAAAAGTAAGTTCTAAAACTATTTGGCTGCATAGTTTCAGAAAGAAAATCAAGCCCGGATATTTTATCTGCTTTTAAAAATAATCCAATTCCGGCGGATGGAACGGGTGTTATTAAAATAAAGGCAAAAATAGCCAGAACCAGTATGTATTTTTTAAAATTAGTTTCATTAAATATATACTTTAATTTCATAATTGTTTAAAACCGCTGATTTTGCTTGAACATTATGGTCAGATTTTTTTGAAAATAGCTATCAATATGTATGTTCAATTGCGCAATATTGCAAAAAAATCAGATTTTTTCATGATGTATTTAATTCACGGTTACAGTTTATTTTATCAAATTTATTATGCGATGTCAATTATAATTTTATTTTATGTTGAAAGTGTAAATTAATTAGCATAAAATTATGCGGCACGACAATCATTATCAGGCATAAAGAAAGTTAAATACTGATATCTGCCGGCTCCTCGGCTGTGTAAGTTGATGCTGATTTTAAGATTACTTATAGAATTTGATTAACAAATTGCATAGTTGGTGAGTCAATAAAACTAAAATGTTGAAAAATATAGAAAAAATTATAGTGAAACGAAATAGAGCATTATTTATGAGTCCTGTCCAAAAAGTATT
>DIVV01000193.1 GCA_002423385.1 bacterium UBP16_UBA6123 | reverse complement strand
TAACCTTTTCTCCCTCCCTTATTTATATTATTTATATTTTTTAACCTTTTTTTCAGCTTTTTTTCAGCTTTCATTGACATTTAATTTATAGTTTGATAACATAGCATACTGGTGTAATACCTTATTTTTCATCTGATGTTCGGTTATATCAAATATTTATATACGAGGAGTGTTCAAATGATTGCTGGAAACAATAAAAAAAGCAATTTTTTCCTTATTTTAACGGTAATTTTCTGTTTTATTATATCGGGCTGCGGCGGGGGAGGAGGAGGTTCCGCCTTAACGGACGCAACAACTTCACCGGACTACGCGCCTTTTTCGTTCAAACTTCAGATGCTCGGCAGTACTTCGGACGCTCCTGGTTATTTAGTCCCTTCGAGCGCGGCCGGCGAAATCAGCGTTACCGTTACCTCGTTAAAAGACGCCGCGCGTAAAGTGAGTAAAAGCGTATCTTATAATAACGGTTATATGGTTTTTGAAAACGAACTTTTAGCTAACGATACTTACTCGGTTTCAATCACCGCTAAATTAAAAACCGCATCAGGCGATACTCTCGAAGTCTGGACCGGCAGCGCGCCTCATTTTAAGCTGTCTTCGAATGAAGAACTTCTTAAAAATCCCGAGATTAACACGCTTAATATAGGCCTGGTTTTTTCGCATTACGAAACTATTCAAATCGTGCCGTCAGTTATCGTTTTTGAACCGGCACTTCCGGTTTCCGGTCTTACTCCCGGCGCATCGATACCTTCTTTTAGCGTTAAAATGACCGATCAGTATGGCTTTGCCATATTGAGCGCGCCGTCGCCGATTACGTTAAGTCTGGTTACTGGAACTCTCATCGGCGAAACATCAGCGCAGGTAATTAACGGGGCCGCTTCTTTTTCTCAGTTAAGCGTTTCGAGCCTTACGCCGGACGCTTCAGGAAACGTTTACCTTAAAGCCTCCTACGGCGCTTATTCGGCATTGAGCCAGGCCATAAAAGCCTCTATTACCGATGCGCCCAATACCACTTTGGCGGGTTATCTGGATTTCACATTCAACGATAAATCAGCCGCGCTCAGATCGCCCGCGCCTGGAAGAGCCTGCTCGATAGCCGTAGAAGGCCGTTTGTACGAAACAGTAACCGATTCAAACGGTTTTTATAAATTCGACGTTTTGATAAACGCGTCCCCGACAATCGCTAAATTAAGCATTATAGGCCCTTCCGGCAACTGGGACAGCACCGAAACCCTTCTTTTGGCCTCTAAACTTTACGCTGCCAACGTCACCTTTTCTTCACCCGACCACGGCTGTCTCGCCATGAAAGATATAGGAGCCTTCGGCGGCGTCATACCCTTAGAATTGCTTAAGCAACAGATAGACGCTAAAATAGCCGAAATCAGGCAATCTTCGACGGGCGCTCTCACTATAAACGGCCGCGTTATTAAAAAACCAGCTTTTGGTGAACCGGTCTCAGGCATCAGCGGCGCAACTTTATCGGTAAGTCCGGGCGGCGCCGCCGCGCAAACCGACGCAGCCGGCTTTTTCAAAATTAACGGCCCCTTCCCCGAAGGCGCCTACAGAATCGAAGCGGTTAAATCCGGCTATTCATTCGATGACACCGATATTTACATTGGCGCTAATGATTACGGTTTTGACTACAGCGGCCTTGTTTTCGAAATAAGTCCGATCATCATCGTCAAACAGCTCGTTTCAATTTCAATATCGCCTTCCAGCGCTCAGATTTTAGCCGGCGAACAGTTCGGCCTCGCTTCGATAAACTCTGTAGCGGCCTATTCCGACGGCACGAGCGCGCCGGTTACTCCCGCCTGGAGCATTAAAAGCGGCGGCGGCGTAATTAACGGCTCTTATTACACTGCGCCCGCTCAGGCCGGCACGGTAATTTTAACGGCATCGCATTCAGAGAACGGAATAATTAAAACCGTTGATTTTACGATTACGGTAACTGCTAAAGTAACGCTTTCTTCACTCGTATTAAGCAAAGAAAACGACTCGATGCTTACGAATTCTATCTACGATCTCGGCTTAATAAAGGCCACCGGGTATTATTCCGATAATTCAAGCCGTGAAGTCGCAGTTTCATGGCGCGCAACTAACGGCGGAACCATAAGCCTCGATAATAAATACGGCTCGCCCGACACCGAAGGCGTTTACCTGCTCGAGGCCTCTTATACCGAAAATGGAGAAACCGTAAGCGCGGGAATGAGCATGATAGTTACTAAACAGGTCACTTACGAAGGGATCATTTTAAGCCGCCACACCGATACCATCGAAGTAAGTTCTTCATACGATCTATCCGTGATAAGAGCATTCGCGCTTTATTCTAATTTTACCACTAAAGAAATCAGCGTTATCTGGAGCGTGGATCCTTCACACGGCGAGCTTTCCGGCAATATTTACACGGCGCCGGCGGTAACAGGCTATTACGTCATCGATGCCACCTATACCGAAAATGGCGTAAGCAAGGAAACCGCCCTGGTAATGAGCGTAATTAATTCCAAACCGGTCCCGGTCGTAACGGCAAGAATAATATCCGAAAACACCGTAAGACTTGAATTCAGTGAAAATATAGATATTACGCAATTCAATGCATCAAAAGTATTTTTAAATTCGACACCGCTTACTTCCGCCGACACGCTCGAAATAAAAACCGCGATTTCTCAGTCAGCCGCTTTTCTAACGCTGGCAAATGATTTTAGCCTCGAAGACCAGGTTAACGGCATCGCGGCGGCGGCAGGCAGAGGAATTGAATTAAGCGCCGGCTGCGGAATAAAATCTCTGGCCACAGGCGTTGAAGCGGTAACCGCCGGCGCTATCGCACTGGCAAAAGACGAAACGGCCCCGCCGGCTCCCGATTCGCTAATTTTATCTAAACTAATGTTTAGCAGCGGCCAGGGTTTTATCCTCGCCGTCGATGCGGTTAAATATGCCGAAATGTCGCAGCTCGAATTTTATGCCGGCACGGCCGCTCCCGATTCAACCACGCAGCCGGCCGCCACGGAAATGCTTTCGGTTAAAGGCCATGCGAAAAGCGATATTATAATTTCAGGGTTTACGCCGATTGCGGGTGGCAGCGTTTACTACCGCTTTAAAGACCGCGCCGGAAATATATCGCAGTGGGGCGTCTATGGAGTGATACCCGCGCCGCCGGCAGTTGAAAATATGAGCTGGAGTAATGCCGCGCGCGCGTTTAAAGTTGGCGGCGCACCGCTCGGAAATCAAAACGACAGAGTATTCGTTTATTATTCAACGACTCCCGGCTCAGTCGCCTTCAAAGGACAATCGCCAGCCGCTCCAGCAGGCGGTTTCGCGCCTGGCACTTCGGTGGTGATTTCAGAAACTTCTTTTGAATCGGGCGGCACAATAATGTATTCTATAATATCACCGCTTAACGTCGAATCGCTTATCGTTTCCGACGGCATCGTCCCCGCGCCGCCGCTCGAAATTACCGGACAGCTCCGACTGCGCTACGATATTCCAAATTACGCGCTCGCTAATATAAGCAATACATCTTCCGTAACTCTACTAAACGATCTGCGCGTTATCGTTGAAAACTTCCCGGGCGCATCAACTTCAGAACCGGCGCTGCTCGGCCGCATTCGCAAATCGACGGTAATCGGCATGGAATCGACGCCGTCAACCGGCTCTTATATAACCGCAGAGAGCAAAGACGCCAACGGATTATATGAGTTTTTATCGACCGGGGGCGGCATTTTAAAACTTTCTTACGTAGTTCCAGCGAATGAAGCCGCGGGCGCCGGAAACGAATCCACTTTAGTCACCAGCGTTCCCGGCAACGGCGTTCCAGGCCCCTCGCCCGCCGAAAATATGTTATGGGACGATACCGCCGCATCGGTTAAAATAACGGGTTCGGGCTTTGGTTTTAAAGGCGATATCATCAAAGTATATGAAATAACCGCGGCAGGCCAGACGCTTTATATCGGATCTTGCGAAGAAGCTCCCGACGGCGGTTTTGTTCTCGATGCGTCTTATTACGTCGGCGGCAATCTTTCCGCTTCTACGAGCACCATAGCCTTCGCCGTGCTTTCAGCCGATAAAAACGAAGGTAAAATGAATACAAAACAATTACCGCAATTAAACCGGTAACGCCGGTTTTTCAGCATGCGCGCCGGGCGTTTGATAATGCTCCGCGCGCGTTAATAAATCATAACGGTATATGCGCGAACGCCCGATTACGGCGTTACGCGCATTATTAAATTAAAAGTTTAGTTTATGTTTATGTTTATGTTTAATATGTTATAAAATAGAATGGAACTTGATTCGATATGCAGACAACGCCGATACTTAAAAATAAAAATATAATAAACTCTCAAATAATAATTTTATTGCTTATTGCATTCGCGTGGGGATTAAATTACGTTATAGTTAAAAACGTATATTCGGCGATAACGCCTTTTTCATATTGCGCATCGCGGTTTTTAGCGGCCGGAGCTTTACTTATGCTCGCCGCTTATTACAAACTCGGTTACAGCCCTTTTATAACCGATAAAAAAGACTTAGCCATGCTCGCTTTGATCTCTTTCGGCGGCTTCGGCGCGAGTAATCTGTTAATGGCCGTCGCGCTCAAATATACTCTGGCTTCTACAACTTCGATTATTTTATCCACTTCGCCGCTTATAACTCTTATAATAGCGCCTTTTTTTAAAATAGATAAATTCTGCGTCAAAAAATTCTGCGCTATCTTGCTTTCACTGTTCGGAGTTTATTATATTTTTATGGACGCGCAATCGGCCGCCCTGGCAGGGCCTGATTATTATTACGGCATGGCTCTCGCTTTTTTTTCAACGATAGCCTGGTCGATTTACTCTATTTTTTCAAAACCTCTGCTGTCAAAATATTCTCCGATAGTTTTAACGGCCAACGCTATTTTTATTTCTTCGTTTATGATGGTTCCATTCGCCTATAACGAACTTGCCGCAACCAACTGGCTCGAGCTTCCGGTATTCGTTTACGCATCATTCGTATTTTCGATCTTTTTTTCGACGATACTGCCTATGATCTTCTGGAATAAATGTATTAAAAATACCGGCCCTGTCACAACGATGACATTTAGCAACCTCACTCCGGCTTTCGCCATGCTTTGCGGTTATATACTTTTAAACGAACCGGTCAGCGCCAATCAGTTCATCGGCTCCGGCATCGTTATAATTTCAATTGTGATAGCCTATATTTAAAGGAGATAAAATGTCGGAATATAAAATAATCTTTCCATCTAATTTAAATTATTCATGTATTTGCTGCGGCGCCTGCTGCCAGAAGTGGCAGATTCCGATAAGCGATGAAGAAGCCGCCCGCTTTGCCCAAACCGACTGGCATTCATCTTTCGGCCGCGCGGCAATGCCCGAAGCCGATTTAGTGCGCGAATCGGTTTACGAAAACCGCGAGGAAATAAAGATAGAATTTAAAAAACAGAGTTATTTAAATTTTGAATCCTCGCTTAAATATAATTTAAAAATGCGCTCCGACAAATGCTGCGTATTTTTAAAAAAAGACAATCTCTGCCATATGCACGCGGAAAAGGAATTCGACTATAAAGCCTTTACCTGCAAGAGTTTTCCCATTAAACTTTTATACCTGCCCGATAACGTGATCCAGGTTAACTATTCGTTTTTCTGTCCCGGCGTATTCGGCGACGGTAAGCCGGCCGATAATATTTCCGAAATCGAAAAATTAATCGCATGCGACAACGACAGAACCGTTGCCGGCTCGCGCCTTGAATTCGTTAAAGGCGTCGAAATCGAATATAGCGATATGCTCGAAATAAACCATTTCATATCGGATTTTTTATTCGATAAAAATAACGCGAGCCATTTAAACGATATCAATTATAAGCGCGACGACGATCTGTGGAATAATTACGGCTCGGCGCTCGATTTTGATAAGCGCATATCGGTTTCACTTTATACCGTGCTTTTTCTTTCAAGATTAGCCGCTAAGTTAAAGCAGGACGACCCTATGGATTATCTCAATAAATTCAGGGGCGAGCTCGGCAATAAAACGGTGATGAAAAAACTGATCGAAAAATGTTGTGAAATTTATGAAAACAGCGCATCTAAAAACTTTGGCCATCTGATTTTAATGGCTTTTATAAGCCTTCACCAGGTGGGCCGTAAAGAATTATCCGGTTTTAAAAAAGGATTCACGATTTTATTAAATATGTTTAAATGTTCTACTAAATACGGCAATTTTAAATCACCGCAAGACGGCTTTAATTTCAGCTTCAAACTGCATTCGCTCATTAAATTCGATATGCAAAACCCTGAATTAAGCTCATTGGTCGAAAAGTTTATCAGTCATTTTATTTACAGAAAAAGATCTTTTTATTCGGGCGGCATATTAAAAGAATATCAATACATGACTTTATTTTACGCGCTTATTAAATGGTACGCAAAAGCCTATGCCGTACAAAGAAAAGACGACGCGGTCAAGGCGGAAGATATCAAAAAAGCCGTCGCGCTAATCGAAAAAGGATATTCGAACCATTCGATGCTGCTTAACGTTCTCGAAACTTCTAATAACTTCGACAATATATTCAATCCGTTATTCGAAAATTATTCGATGATAAAAGCTATCGTTAATTAACCTTCGCGAAAGCACACGCCGTAGCCGCCAAGAGGATAATCCCACTCCAGGCCGCATTTTGTGCATACGATGCGGCAGGTGCCGCATTCATAACAGCCTTCGAAAGCAAAAATTACATTACCTTGTTCGTCGAGCTTATAATTTTCGACCGGACAGATGGTTACGCAGTATTTTTCCGGGCAGGTTTTACAGATTTCAGGCTTTATTTTAATATGAGGCTTGCCCGTATCCACTTTAAATTTAACGAGCCCTATTTTATCTTCAATGCTTAATTTTTTCATTAATATCGATCCTCCAGACGCTAATTCCAGATAAACGAGCGGAAGCTTTTATAAGCATCGCCAATTAACTGCATTACGGATACTCTTCCCCACGCTTTTTTAAACATTAACTTCTGCCGTTCGCCTTTTGAAAGCTCATCGACGATAAAGTAATCTTTAGCCAGTTCGATGGCCAGATCGAGATAATTATTAAAAAGATGAGGAGATGAATGTAAAAATCCAGGCAGCCTTTCATATTTTTTAAGATCTTTTATAACGATAGACTCCTGAAGGTATTCAGCGTATTTCATAAGCGACTTGGCGGAGAAATCGCCGCGGCCGCGCGCCTGCATAACGGCTTTAGCCGCAAGGATACCGGATTCCATGGCCAGGTTGGAGCCTTCATGATAAATGGAGGTATTTACGAAAGAAGCCGCATCGCCGCACACTAAAACATTATCGTGGAATACGTGCGGCATGCCGTGATAACCGCCCTCCGGCAGCAGATGCGCCGAATATTCGATCGGTTCGGAATCTTTAATGAGCGGACGCACATAAGGATGGTCCATAAATTTATCCAAGAGTTCATAGGGCCGCAAACCTAATTTACATGCGCCGTCAAGGGCGACGCCGAGGCCTATCGATACCGACTCGAGATTGGTGTATATAAAACCCGAACCGAGAATATTATTAGTTACGGCGCCGAAAAATTCATAAGCCGCGCCGTCGTTTTTTGATTCGAGCGAAAAGCGTTCGCATATTTTTTCGGCAGGCAGGCCTAAAACCATTTTAACGCCGAGCACGAAATCTTTAGGCTTGAATTCCGAACGCAATCCGGCTTTTTTTGCTAAGAGCGAATTAACCCCGTCGGCGAGAACCACGCAATTGCAGAGTATATCACCGTCGTCACGGCGCGTTTTAACGCCTATTATCTTTTTATTATCGTCGTAAATAAAATCGTCAACTACCGTTTCACTTAATATCATGGCGCCGGCGTCTTCAGCCTGGTTAGCGAACCACTGATCGAAGCGCGCGCGCAGGACCGTAAAATTATTATTATGCGGCGGCCTGCTGAAATCGCTGAAACCGGTTTCGACGCCCAGCGCGTCTTTTTCGCTTATAGCCAGAAACTTTCTTTTAGTTACGGGCCTTTCAACGGGCGCGTGTTCACGAAAATCAGGTATTAATTTAGCGAGCGCGTTGGTAAATAATATGCCGCCCATCACGTTTTTAGAGCCCGGATATCCGCCGCGCTCAAAAACTATGGTTTCAACTCCGGCCTTGGCGAGCGTATAAGCGCACGCTATTCCGGCGGGACCGCCGCCAACTACGACGACATCGACTTTTTCTGCCATTTATTTACCTCACTTTCAGGCGTTAATTAATTTTTTAATCTCGGAAGCCAGCTCCGGGACGACCTGAAACAGATCGCCGACTATACCGTAATCAGCTATTTTGAATATATTTGCTTCAGGATCTTTGTTAACGGCTATTATACATTTTGCAGTCTGCATTCCGACGGTATGCTGAATCGCGCCGGATATCCCGCACGCTATATATATTTTCGGATTTACTATCTTTCCGGTCTGACCGACCTGATCGTGATGCTCGCGCCAGCCGGCATCGACCGCGGCGCGCGATGCGCCTACAACACCGTTTATAGCGGCGGCAAGGTCTTCAAGTACCTTGAAATTATCTTTAGAACCGATTCCACGGCCGCCTGCAACGATAATGTCGGCCTCGCTTAAATCTATTTTTTTAGAAGCGTCTGCTATGATATTTAAAATTTTAACGGCGTTATCGGCCTGAGGCGCAAATTCGACCGTCTCAAATTCGGAGCAGGAGCCGGACGCCGATTCACATACCTCGACGACGTTCGGACGTAAAGTTACAATTCCGCACGATTGATTTTCAAATTTAACGTGGGCGCGAATTTTGCCGGCATATACCGGGTGGACCGCCACAAATTCGCCGTCTTCGTAAGCGGCGAAACTTATCGAATCGCAAATCAGCGCGGCGCCGGTGCGGCTGGCTAACATTTTAGCGGTTTCCGACGAATTAGTTGTATGCGAAAATACGGTAAGCGCCGGATTAAGTTTATCAGTAACGCTTTTAACCGCGAGAGCGAAAGTTTCTTTAGAAAACATGGAAAATGAATTATTTTCAATTACGAATACTTTTTTTAAATTTAATTTTTCAATTTCAGAGCATAATTTAGCGCGTCCGGCTGGAACGCATAATAAAATACCGTTCACTTCGGCTGCAGGCGCAGCTTTTTTAACGGCCGTTATAAGTTCCAGCGTATTCTTTTTAATTTTAGTTCCGTCGTGTTCGACATATATTAAAACCGTTTTAGAATCGAGTTTCATCTTAAACTCCTTTAATGACTTTTGTTTATGTTCTATCAAATTTGTCTTTTATACTATGTGTTTTGCCCTATATAACCTTAGCTTCGCTTCTTAAAAGCGTTACTAATTCTTTTACGTTGGCGGGAAATTCGCCTTTGACTATTTTACCTGCCGGGCGGGGCGGCGGCGTGCTTAATTTAACTATTTTAATTTTAGGGCCGAGTGTTTCGGCTTTTTTATTTATAATTTCTTTTTTCTTAGCGGCCATTATGCCCTTTAAGGAAGGATAACGCGGTTCGTTCAAGCCTTTTTGCGCGCTGAAAAGAGCGGGAAGCCCGCAGGTCATTACTTCGCGGCCGTTATCGCCTTCGCGCTCGCACTCTGCGTTTTTAAGATCAGGCGATATATTGAGCTTAACTATGGCGTTAACTACGGCGATATTGAGCATACCGGCAAGCAGCGTCGGTACGCTTGCATAATCGTCATCGACGGCTTTCATGCCGGCTAATATGATATCGTAGTGCATCCCGGCGATCCCCTGATAAAGCGCATTAGCCGTCAAATAAGGGCAGGTTGTATTCAAACCCGCGGAATCTATCAACACGGCATCGGTGGCGCCCATAGCGAGCCCCTTACGAAGCGTTTCTGTGGTTTCTTTAAGCGCGGCGCTGCCGAGAGTAACAAGAGTTACCTTCGTGCCTTCGAATTTTTCGGATAATTTAATCGCTTCTTCTATGGCGTATTCGTCATAGGGATTTATTATATACTTTAAATCGCCAGTTTCAATGGCGGTATTATCTGAATTCAGCTTAATCCTGGATTCCGTGTCCGGCGTCTGCTTAACAAGAACAAGGATATTCATTTTAAATACCTTCCTTTAATCTTCAATATTTTTGGTTATATTATATAAAATTGAAATTTTATTGTCAAGAAAAAATAATTTTTAATATTTATTAAAAGTATTTTTAATGAGTAATTTTAAATAATTTAAAAAATAAAATTCTATTTTGCTGTTGTTACGATTTTTACGATTGTCGCTATTATTGCAACTATTAATAAACTGTATTTTTTTTGAAGGGAGGGAGAAAAGGTTAGCAACCCTTTCTCCCTCCCCATGCCCCACCCTCAATCCGCAATTTGCCTGACGCTTTATCGCTTTTTTATCGATAGCTTTTTTGGTCGGGGCTTTATTTTCTTTTTCTTTTTATTTCTTGCTTCTTGCTTCTTGTTTCTTGTCTTTTACTGGTTTCCTGCCAGCTTGTTTGTTTGCATTTGCGTACTTCGTACGCAAATGCGGTGCAATAATGGCACTACAGCAAATATACCATGCGGCTCACGGTAAAAACTGTTGCAAATCGATTCTAATAATCGCACTGCTAAAAATTAACTAAATAGCATGTGACGATACTCTTCGTAATTTTGCTTGATCAAGAATTAAAATAAATAAAGTTTATGATACTGTTGTATAGTAAAAGTTGTTATCTTTTAGTGCATTACCGTAAGCGTTATTATTAAGTTCCGGCGGTGCGTAAATAGTACGCCTTCGAGCGCGCTGCGCGCGAAGGCAAAACTCACTATAGGCATGAAAAAACTTTAATTTGCCTGACGCTTTATCGTTAGCTTTATATTTTTCTTCTGTTTTCTTCCGTTTCCTGCTTTTTATTTATTTGTTTGCCAGCTTGTTTGTTTGCATTTGCGTACTTCGTACGCAAATGCGGTGCAATAATGGCACTACAGCAACTATGCTTTGAGGCTCGCGGTAAAAACTGTTGCAAATCAATTCTAATAATCGCACTGCTAAAAATTAACTAAATAGCATGTGACGATACTCCTCGTAATTTTGCTTGATCAAGTTAAATTAAAATAAATAAAGTTTATGATACTGTTGTATAGTAAAAGTTGTTATCTTTTAGTGCATTACCGTAAGCGTTATTATTAAGTTCCGGCGGTGCGTAAATAGTACGCCTTCGAGCGCGCTGCGCGCGAAGGCAAAACTCACTATAGGCATGAAAAAACTTTATGACAGCAAAAGAAGATAAAAAAGAAAAAAAGAGAAGAGGAAAGGAAAGAAGAGAAGAGGAAAGAAGAGAAGAGAAGAGGAAAGAAGAGAAGAGAAGAGGAAAGAAGAGAAGAGGAAAGAAGAGAAGAGAAGAGAGAAAGAATGGCAGGATCTTTATAATACGAAATAAAAGAAAAACTTCGAAGTCGGCATGAAATACCGCCCGAAATAA
>DIVV01000029.1 GCA_002423385.1 bacterium UBP16_UBA6123 | reverse complement strand
GAAAGGGTTGCTAACCCTTTCTCTTCCTCCCTTGTTTTAAAAATACTAAAATATGTTTTTTATTCACGACTATAAATATTAATTAGCCGATTCGCTTTGATGGTCATTTGATTATATTAAAATTGCATGCGTCGGAAGGTAATCCTTTGGTCACGTTTCCATTTTTAACTGCTCCGGCAGTTATCGTTATTGAAACCGCGAGAGGGATTCCGGTATATTGAGCGGGTATTAGTCCGCCGGCGTTAAGGGAAGTTTCAGTCGTTTCCTGTTCGGGTATATCCTGTGAAGGTACGCCAACGCCGGCGCGGCCGTTGATAAAATATTTGACCGAATCGGCGCCGGGAATGGTTACAGGCGCCCATGAAAGTGTTTTAGTGGCTTCTGCATAGGTTACGTTTGTGACTTTTGGAACCGAACTGATGATATACTCAGCAGTTGTAACGGCGGAGTCGTTCATGCCGCTTTTAATGGCGATAGCTTTAAATGTAACGCTTGCTCCTATGGCTATTGGAGTGTTGTATTGCGAACTTGACGCGTTTGGAGTGCTGCCGTCGGAAGTGAAGTAGATAACTGCGCCGTCAGTCGAACAGCTTATTGAAACGGTTTGTGATCCTAAGTAAGTACCGCCGGCCGGATTAAAAACGGGCGCAGCCACCTGTTGTGCCGCGTTTATAGTATAGACGGCGGTAGTGACTGTGGAATTGTTCATGCCGGCTTTCGTGGCTATTGCCTTTAGTGTCGTGGTTGTCGAAATTGTAATGGGTGCGCTGTATAGCGTGCTGGCTGTAGTCGGTTCGCTGCCGTTTGTGGTGTAGTAAATTGAAGCGTCGCCTGTCGTGGAAGTAATTGCGACGGTTTGCGCGCTCGTGTAGGTTCCGGCGGCGGGTGAAAATACCGGCGCCGCAGTTTGTGCGATGGTAATGGTGTAGGCCGCGCTGGATACCGCGGAGTTGAGCATTCCGGCTTTAACTGCTATTGCCTTCAGCGTCGTGGTTGTTGAAACCGTTATTGGCGCGCTGTATAGCGTGCTGGCTGTAGTCGGTTCGCTGCCGTTTGTGGTGTAGTAAATAGAAGCGCCGCTTGTAGAAGAGGTTATTGCGACTGACTGCGCGCCGGTGTAGGCGCCGGCCGGCGGATTAAAAACGGGCGCGGCGGCGGGAATGCCTATGGTATAAACACCCGTTGCAACGCTGGAAGTTTGCGCCCCCGCTTTAATGGCAATGGCTTTTATCGTGGTAGTCGTTGAAACCGCTATGGCGGAGCTATATTGTGTGCTGGCCGCAGTGGGCGTCGATGCGTCGGTTGTGTAATGTATGCTCGCTCCGTTCATCGCGCATGTGAGCGTGACTGCCTGTGCGTTTTGATAAGTGCCGGGCGCCGGATTGAACGTGGGCGCAGGGACCGAAATCACGTAAGCGGCGGTGGTTACATTAGAAGCCGCCAGTCCGGTTTTTTGAGCGAAAGCTTTTATGGTCTGTGAAGAATCGATATTAAATGGCGCGCCGTACTGGGCGCTGGTTGTAGTGGGCGTCGTGCCGTCGGTGGTGTAATATATAATTGCGCCAGCGGTGGCGCAGGTTATAGCGATGGGTTTCGGGCCTTCGTAAGTTCCGGCGATCGGCGAAAATATTGGCGCGGCGGTTTTAAGCGTATATGTTTTAGTCGTGACGGTTGAATCGAGCATATTGTTTTTATAGGCGATAGCCCGCAATGTAGTTGTAGTCGTTACGCTCACCGCCGTTGAATAAAGCGTGCCGGCGGTAGAAGACGGTTCGCTGCCGTCGGTTGTGTATCGGATGGAAGCGCCATTGGTGGCCGTAGTTATGGTGATGTTTTGATCGCCTTCGTAGGAGCCGGTTTCTAAACTCATAACGGGCGAGGCAACGCGGATCGAGTAAGCTGCCTGTGAAATATCGGAATTCGCCATGCCCGTTTTAATGGCAATAGCCTTCAGTGAGGTATTTTCAACGACGGCCACCGGCGCGGAATAAGTATGGCCGTTAACGAGCGAAGGGTTGCTGCCGTCGGTGGTGTATCTGATTATGGAGCCCGCCGTGGTGGATGATATCGTAACATTCTGCGTCGCGTCGTATGTGCCGGCCGGCGGATTGAAAGAAGGCGCGGCCGCTTTGATCACATAGGCCGCCGATGAGTCGGAAGACTGCGCCATGCCGCTTTTAGCCGCTATCGCTCTTATGGCGGCGGATGAATTTATCGTAATAGGGGTTAAATATTTAAGGCTACTGACCGAAGGATATGTGCCATCGAGAGTGTAATAGATCGAAGCGCCCGCCGTGGCTGATGTGATAAATACCGCCTGCGGCTCGTTATAGCTTCCGGCCGGCGGGTTAAATGACGGCGCGGCCGCCTGCTGGAGGTTTGTGTCGATTATATATGATTCGCTGGCGACATCGGAATCGAGCATTAAGGATTTAATCGCAATAGCTTTAACTTCGCTGGTGGCTGATACCGTAATGGGCGAAGAGTATGTGGCGCTCGCTGCCGTCGGGACTGTGCCATTGGTTGTATATTTAATAACGGCGCCTGTCGTAAGAGTGGCTATAGTGACGCTGCGCGCGGAATTGTAAATTCCGCCGGGCGGAACCATAAAGGGCTTAGCCGCTTTCGGTTGAACCGTATAAACGCCCGAGGCAATATCCGAATTTTCAAGGCCGCTTTTAATGCCTATGGCTTTTATCGTGGTATTGGCCGAAACCGTTATGGGCGCGGTATATAGAGCGCCCGAAGTCGCCGTTGGGTTCGTGCCGTCGAGGGTGTAATGGATCGATGAATTTATCGTCTGGCAGGTGATTGTGACCGATTGCGTGTCGGTATAATTACCCGGCGCCGGATTAAATTCGGGAGTTTTTACTTTAATGACATACTGCGCCTGCGTTACCTCGGAAAAAAGCATGCCGGATTTAACGGCTATGGCTTTGAGTGTCATCGAACGGCCGACCGCGACGGGGCCGCCGTAAAGATATTGCTGATCGGCGGTCGGCGTCGCGCCGTTGGTGGTGTAATAAATCGAGGCGCCGGTTACTCCGCTTGTTATGGCGACAGTTTTTTCTTCGGAATATGTGCCGCCCGCCACGCTGAATGCGGGCGCGGGGACTTTTATTAGATATTCCGCGGTTACTACGTTTGAGTCGCTTAAATCGGGTTGCTTAACGGCTATCGCTTTTACCGTCGAATTCGCGCTGATAGTAAACGGTGCGTTGTAGCGGGTTTTAGCCGTCGTCGGGCGCGAGCCGTCGAGCGTGTAATAAATCGAGGCGCCGGCAGTCGCGCATGTAAGCGTCAATTGTTGAGAGCCTGTATGGGTTCCTGCGGCCGGTGAAAATTGCGGGTCTTCGACTTTCGGTCGGGGCATATTTATGGTTATGTATGATTCGCTGATTTGCGAATCGAGCATCGCGGCTTTAAGGGCTATGGCCTTTATGTATGAAGTCTGGTTTACTTCTATAGTGCCGGAATACGGTATTGAAGAAGCTGAAGGAGCGCTTTCATCGAGCGTGTAAAAAATAGATGCGCCAGGCGTCGCCGTGGTTATGGTAACGTGCTGGATGCCGCCGTAAGTGCCGGTGGAAGGATAAATAACGGGTTTAGCGACTTGCGGCGTGTTTATGGTGTATGCCGCGTCGCTGATGAAAGAATCGGCCATGCCGTCTTTAAGCGCTACCGCCCTTAATTTCAGGCTCGTTTTTATTTCGAGCGACGCGGAATAAAGCGTGCTGAAGCGATTAGGCGCCGAGCCGTCGAGCGTGTAGTAAATAGATGCGCCCGGCGTCGCGGAGGTTATAGTTACGCTGCGCGCCGAATCGTAAACGCCTGCAACCGGATTGAACTGCGGCGCGGCCGCCCTTTCGAGTATTAAATAAACCGCGCCGGCGACGGCTGAATCTGCCATATCGGTTTTATAAGCTATAGCTTTAATTTCGCTGGTGCCGTAAGTTGAAAGTGCAACGGGGCCGGAGTAAGCGGGACTGAAGCGGCCGGGCGTGCTGCCGTCGAGCGTGTAATGTATCGAAGCGCCTGGAGTGGATGTGAATAAAGTTATGTTTTGAGCTCCGGCGTAAGTGCCCGCGGGCGGGTTGAATTGCGGCGGTTCGGTTTTATTTATGATATATTCGCCAGAAGTGATAATAGAGTCTTTCATTCCGTCTTTGACCGCGATGGTTTTAATGAGTCTGGATGATGAAACGATTATGGGCCCGACATATAAAGCGCTCGTACGCGAAGGATTGGAGCTGCCGTCGAGCGTATAGTAAATGGATGCGCCAGGCGTCTTGCTCGTAATGGTTATCTGGCGTTCGCCCGCGTAAACGCCGGGCGGCGGATTGAATTGCGGCGCGGCGGCTTTGTTGATTATATATGAAGCCTCTATAATTTCGGAGTTTGTCATCGCGGTTTTATAGGCTATGGCTTTAACGACGGTTGAAGATGAAATTAAAATCGGAATGTTATTAAAAACGGTTCCGTTAGTGCTTGAAGGGCTGCTCGAATCCAGCGTGTAGCGAATAGATGCGCCCGCAGTGGCGCAGGAGAGGCTTATGTATATTTCGTCGTTAAAACTTCCGCCGGCCGGTGAAAATACAGGATTTGAAACCAGGGTTTGCGCCGCGGTGTAGATAGTGAAGCTGCCGGATATATTTTGCGTTACCGAGTAATTAGGCGATAGCAGACCGCTTGAATTCGTATATGAGACATTTTGAATATCATTGATTTTTAATTCGTATGAGGCGTCTTCGATCGGTCGCGCCGGGTTGGATTTATAATTAAATTTAATACGGCGGCCCGATATTGAAGGCGCGCTGAAATCTTCGCTGAAATCGGTTTCGCCGGATCCCGGCAGGGAGCCGTAGGAGTAATTGACGCTTGAAACTACTCCGTTTTTTATTTTAGTGATGGAGAGTTTCAGGCGTAAAAGAGGCGTTTGATTAAGCGTAAAATCATTTCCGTCTTCTCTTTTGAATTCTATTTCAAAATAGGGCCTGGTTATTTCATAATTTTTAAGGGCCTGCGTTCCGTTTTTATATATGTAGTCGATCGGCCCGTTTTGATCTCCTATGCTTATGCCGTCTAAAATTAAGGGCGATACCGAGGTATTGAGAATGGTATAAGCGGCTTCGGCGATCGCGGAATTTTTAAGGCCGTTTTTAATCGCGACGGCCTTAATGACACTCGATTCTTTAATGCTGATGGGGCCGCTGTAAATAATTCCGTAATTGTCATTCGGCGTATTGCCGTATAGCGCGTATTTAATTGTTGCGCCTTCGGTGGCGCAGGTTATAACTATGCTCTGCGGTTTTTCGAAAACACTGCCGCCCGCCGGCGAAAATAAAGGCGTTTCGACTCCGGCCGGTTTGATGGTTTCTTTAACGCTTTCAACGGCGTCGTTTATATCGGCGGAGCTGGAGGCTGATGATATGATTTTACCGTTAAGCGTTATTTGAGGAGTTTCGGTTATTATCGATTTTATGTCGGCGTCGGTTTCGCGGGCTTTAGCGATGGTGACGTATGAATTTAAAAGCGATGAAACGCTGGATAGATAATTAGTTTTTGCCGCGTTAATAGACGTTTTATCCACTTTCATAACTTTGATAACCGTGGCTATGGCTGTTTTTAAAGGAGATATTATCCTGGTGGAATCCGCGTCGTTTAGCAATGCCTCAGATTCTATTTCAAAGTGCGTTCTGATGCTTGCGCCGCTGATTTCGACCGCCGGTAATTTTGAGGAGTCTTCGAGCAGCACGAGCGCCTTAGCGGTGGTTTCTTCGTTAAGTTTTAAATTAGAAACGCTAATCGAAGAAGAAGGAGCGTCGTCGTAGCGTGGGATTCTGCCTAAAAGCCGTTTATATAATTCATGGCCGGTTTTAAGCCTTATAACTACGAGTAAATACCTGCCGTAATCTTCGGTAAGCGGCATCGAAAGAAAAAAATTGTTGCCGGCGAAGTAGCCGTTTGCCCCGTAAATCGGCGCGCCGTTTATATCGAAGGCTTTAATTTCACATTCGGAGGCAAAATTAATCGGCGTCGGCGCGTGTAAAGAGTTTGTATTAAGCGATGAGGCCGAAGACAGCGCGGCGCCTTCCATCGAACCGCTGACTTCTAAAGATTTAGGGGTGAATGAATTGCTCGCGGGCGCGCTTGTGCCGCCCCCGCCGCCGCAGCCGCTGATTACAGATGAATATAACAGGGCGGCAGCCGAAAATATTAACAGAATTGAAAATATATATTTTTGATTGTTAAGGGCGGTTTTTATCATCGCTTCCTCCATTCGATTTATTTGGTGACGCTGAATTCGCACTGGGCGGATTTTTCGCCGCGTACTTCTCCGCCGTCGGGTTTGACCGCCGCAGCCGTAACGTTGATTGATACGTTAATAGGTACGCCGGCGTATTCATCGGGAATTAGACCTGTTGCGTTGAGGCTGGTTTCGGTAGTGCCGAGAGTGTCGTCGATGGGTTTACTCATGCCGAAGGCGCTGGCGGTGCCGTTGACGTAATATTTGACCGCGGCGGAACCGGGGACGGAAACGGCGTCCCATCTGAGAATTTTAGTCGGCTCGTCGAAGCGGACGTTGTTTACCTTAGGCACGAATCTGTATATTGCCGATGAAACGGCGGAATTGAGCATGCCGGTTTTATAAGCTATAGCTTTAAGCGTTACGGACGCGCTAAGCGTGAAGGGGGCTGAATAAAGCGTGCCTGAAGTCGAAGACGGGTCGGCGCCGTCAAGAGTATAGCGTATGGCGGCTCCCGCCGTAGCGCACGAAAGCGTTATGGTCTGTGCGCCGCCAATGAAACTTCCGCCGGTCGGTGTAAATGTTACGGCTGATACCGCGGGTATCTGGTTTATACTGTAAGCGGCCGGCGCGATGTCGGAGTTGGCGAGCCCGGTTTTAACCGCTATGGCTTTAATTACAAGTGATTCTGAAACCGTTACCGCGCCGTTATAAAGATTGCTGGCTACCGAAGGTTCGGTTCCGTCGGTGGTATAATAGATGGATGCGCCTTGCGTCGCCGTTGAAATAATTACCTGCTGTGCGCCGCTGTAACTGTCTGCCGGCGGATTGAACGAAGGCGCGGCAGCTTTGATAGTGTATAGTCCGGTTGTAATGTTGGAATCGTCGTTTCCGGCTTTTTGCGCGGCCGCTTTGAGCGTGGTGGTGATGTTTATATTGACCGGCGCAGAGTACTGGTTTGAACTTGAAGAGGATAGCGGGTCGGAGCCGTCGGTCGTATAGCGTATGAGCGCGCCCGGCGTGGCGCAGGTGATGGTAACGCTCTGTGCCGTGGAGTAAGAGCCCGGCGCCGGATAAAACACTGGTTGGGCCGTTTTTGAAGTTGGGGTTATATTATAAGTTGCGCTTGCGATGTCTGAATCCAGCGTCCCGTTTTTAACCGCCGCCGCTTTTATGGTGCGGCTCGAAGAAACCGTTACGGGCACGGAATAAAGTGTGCCCGAGGATTCTGAAGGCTGTGAGCCGTCTTCGGTATAATAGATGCGGACGCCCGGCGTGGCGCATGAAATTATGATCTGACGGGCTGAATCGTAAGTGCCGCCGGCCGGTTCGAAAACGGGCGCCGCGCATTTAATGGTAAAAACAGCCATAGCTGTTTCGGAAGGATCGAGTCCGGTTTTAACCGCTATGGCTTTGATTGTCAGTGTGCGTTCCAGTACGAAGGCGCCTGAATAAAGGATGCTGTTAACGGTCGGCTGCGAGCCGTCCTGCGTATAATAAATAACCGCGCTGGCCGTAGAAGAGCTTATCGATACGGTGCGCGATGAAATATGCAGGCCGCCCGCGGGTGAAATAATCGGCGTCGAGGTTTTAGTAGATGATCCCGATTTGATATTTAAAATGCCCGAAACGCCGGCCGGCAGAATGAAATAAACTCGCGGCGCGCCTTCGGCCGTATATGAAACGCCTTCTAAGTCTAAAAGTTGAATATTATAACTGCTGTCTTCGGTGAAATGCGACTGGCCGTTTTTTACGCTGAAAAATATGCGTTCGGAGCTGATTGCCGGCGCGCCAAATTCTTCCTCCCATAAAGTTTCGTCGATAAGAGGCGTGAATCCGTAAACGAAAGTTTTAATGACGGGAACCGTATTTATGGTTTTAACCACTCTAAGTTTAATTTTAAGAGCGGCCGGGTTATTATCCAATGAAAAAGGCTGCGAGTCGGCACGACGAAGCACTATTTCAAAATAAGGATTGAGAGTGCTTAAACTTTGAGTCAGCGGCTGGCCGTTGTCGTAAATATTTTTAAGCTCGAATGCTGAGGCGCCGGCGGCTATATTATTTAAAACTAAAGGTGAAGAAGGTTTTACGGGAATGTCGAAATTATAATTTGCGGAAGTGATTTTAGAGTCTCTTGTTGAATCTTTGAAAGCAAAAGCTTTAAGCGTTACCGGCGCTGATATTTTAATCGGCGAGCCGTAAAGAGTGCCATTTCCGCGTGAGGGCTGCGATCCGTCTTCGGTGTATTTAATTGAAGCGCCTTCGGTGGCTGAAGTGATAATAACGCTTTGAGCGCTTTTATAAAGCCCGGAGCCGGGCGAAAAAACCGGCGGCCTGGCAACCGCCGTTACGCTCGAAACTATATTTGCCGCGGCGGCATTAACGTCGGCCGGCCGTGAATTGTAGTTGATGGAAACGCCTTTGATTGTTATTGCCGGCGGCTCGTTAATCAGTTGTTTTATATTTTCGTCGCTTTGATAAATTTGCCCTACTTCGACGTACGAATTTAAAAAAGTTTTTAAATCGGTTAAAAAAAAGTTTTTAACGCTCTGCATTCGTATATTGCTTGAATTAAGTACCTTAACGATAGTATTGAAAACGGTTTTGAGCTGGTTAATATATTGCGAGCCGTCATCGTCGTTTAAGCTCATATCGATTTCGGTTTCAAAATCGGTTTTTCCGGTTTCGGTCGAATTAATTAAGATGTCGGGCATTTTTGAGGGTTCGCTGAGCGCGACAAGGGCTTTGACCGTGCTGTCTTCGTTAATGCGTGCATTGGTAATTCTAATGATTTTATTATCTTCGGCAATATCCATGGCGGCAGGCATTTTACCTATAAGTTTTTTGTATATGATATTGCCGCTTTTATGTTTAACGCTCAGCATTAATATTTTAGACGAAGCCTCGAGCGGCGCTACTACCTTAAAGGAGGTGGCGTCGAGAAAAGCTCCGCTTGTTCCGGCTATAGCGATTCCGTTTATATCGGAGGCTGAAATGGTGTAATCGTTTAAGAAGTTAATCTGATAAGCGGCGGATGAGGAAGCCGGCGCAGATTGAGGCTCCGGCCCGGCAGTGCCGTTGATTTCGATAAATTTTGAAACGGGCTGAGGCTGTGGAGGAATGGGCGTACCTGAAACTCCCCCGCCGCTTCCGCCGCAGCCCGAGTTGAGTTGAATAAATATAAGCGCCGCCGATAATAATAAGCACAGCAGGCAATTTAGCTTATTGTTTTTAATCATTTATTTCAGGTTTCCGTTCAATTTAATTATTTTTTCGAAAATTTCATTCGCGAGCATTTTGTCGTTGGTTTCTAGAGCCTTTTTATATTTATCGTAGAGTGATTTTCGCGTTTTATTTATATCGATGGTATCGGCGGTATTTGCATTGCCGCTTTCTACGTTCGATACGAGCGGGTCTGAGGCGGCGGATGATTGGTTGACGAATAAAGCTGAGGAGTTTTTGAGCGGCGCGGTTGAAACAGCCGGACCGATGCCTGAACCGGAAGTTTTACCGGCCGTTAGATTTTTTTTGCCGAATAAGCCGGAGACCCAATCTTTAATAACGATGAAGGTTTTTTTCAGGTCTTGAGATTTGTCGGCCCACCAGTCTTTTAATCCGTAGTTATAATCGATTTTTACCACTCCGCCGGTATTGTCTTTTACTATTTTTTCGACGGCGTCCCGATCTTGAGGGTAGTCTTTGATGTAGTCTTTCAGAAAAGAATTAAGAGTTCGCGATTTATGAGTCATCATTGTATTGGTAATTTTTTCGTACCCTCCGTCTTTATCTGGATTTATATCGGGATTAAGACAGATATCCAGCATTATTTTAGCCGTAAGTCCTTCGGTTCTGAGCATTTCGTCTTCGGTTTTAAGGCGCCCGTCGATTTTAGTATAATCGCCGATGGAGCGGCCGGTGAAAAACGCCCCGTTAAATTCGGCCCAGCCTTCGAGCATGGCGAAAACAGGCGTTGTAACTTTATTTTTCCAGTGGCCTTCCTTTTTAATCGCTTCGATGATATTTTCGGTTATGTCCTGCGGATATGCGAGAAGTCCGTGGGTGGGATACATCATCACATGGCCGATTTCGTGGCATACGGTTTCGTAGCCCCAGCGGTCGCCTGTTTTTAATTCGTTTATGGTCGCGGCCGAAAGGGTTACTAACGGCGCGGCCTTAATGCTGAGCGAGGTCTTGCCGTTAGCGCCGGTTTCTAGTATTCCAAAAGGCTTATTGGTGGCGAAACTTACGCTTTTTACAAGCCCTTCGTTGACGACCATATAAACCGGATCGGGTTTGTAGCCCGCGAGTATTTTATTTATTTGAGAATCGTTTAAACTGAAATTGGATTTGAGGCCTTTAATGAATTTATCTTTTTGATACTTTTGATACAGGCGGACCTGTTTGACGAATTCAGGATTTTCGCGTAGTATTTTGCTTATTTGAGAATCGGAATCGTCTTTCATATAAACTAAAGTATCGGCCGGCCCGGTTTTATGAGGCCTCATAATAATCATTTCGCTATCTGAAAGGGATGATTGAGAACTCAAAGCGGCCGCCGGGAAAACGCTCGTAAATGCAGCGACAAACGCGATAATTAATACCGCCGAGAAAAATTTATTTTTAAGGCTCATAAACGCTCCTTTGAATATTGCTATCTCATGATATAATTATATTACAAAAAGGGATTTTATTCAAGATAATAAGTGAAAAATGCGGGTTAAAATAAAAAAACTTCTTTTTTTAAAAAAATCTGTGGAACTTTAACGGACGATTATAGTATAATGAAGTAAGATTTTTAAAAAAAGAAAGGGGCATTTAGTATGAAAAATAAGATCAGCTTTTTAGCGTTTGTCATCATATTTTCATTTATACTGGTTGCAACGGTTCCTGCCGGCGCTGAATCAATTAACGCCTTGCAGCAGAATTTAAATTCGAGTCAGATAACAGCCGAAGGCGGCGGGGCCGCGCAGGTTGAAAATGCCCCGAATACGGCGGAGAATGCGGTTCAGGCATCAGGCGGCTGCAATCAGCAGAGCCTTGCTGAATCGTGCAATAAACTTAAAAGTTCGTGTAAAAGTTTTTTTAATGAAGTTAAGCCTATTTTCAAATCTTTTTTTCAGAGCCTGTTTTCGCTTTTCAAACAATTTATTCAGCAGCTTTCCGATGTTTTTAAAGGATGCACTGGCAGTCTTTCCAATTCCGTAAATAATTGCACCGATCAGTCCGCCNNGCGGCAAATGATACTACCGCCGACACCGCGAATAATACGGCCGCCGATGATAATTCATCAGATAATGCCGGTTCCGATCCCGTTCTTCCGCAGGAGCCCGATAATTCGAATGCCGCCGATAATAACGGCGTCGGTAATGCTACCACTCCACCGGTCAATAATAATCAGGCCGCCAATCCCGAACGCCCCGCTGGAGAAGACTCGAAAGTAGATACCAACGACGCGATGTCGCTTGTCAGGGCCCTCAAAGATAAATTCAATATAACCGTAGAAACCGGAACTTCGCAGTGGAGTTTAAGCCAGTTGCAACAGGCTTATCAAACGCTTTCCAAACTTCCGCCATCGTTTATCGGTCAAACAAATATGCTCCAGAGAATTGCGACTACAAATCTTGGCGCTAACGTCGGCGGTTACGTTTCGAGCAATGCGCCGCGCGTTTATATAACCGACCATGGCACAAATTCGATGACTTTCGTTTTAGTTCATGAAATGGCGCATTGCTTCCATTTTTCAAAACCGGAGATCTTTAATCAGTGGCAGTCTCAGTTCTGGGGCGGCCGTAACGGTTATTCAGGCACCGGCACGCAGGTTTCGAAGTCGGTTTCATCTTACGGCGACAGCAACTCGATGGAAGATTTCGCCGAATCGGTCCGCGCTTATTATATGAGCGGCCCCTCGATGAAACGCAGCCATCCCGACCGTTATGAGTTCATTAAAAACAATGTAATGGCCGGAGTTGAGTATTAGTACAGGAAGGTTTCATAGTTAAGTTTCTTCGTTGATTATAATTTTAAGTTCATAGCCATAACGTCATAAAAATAAATAAATTCATTGAATTTATTTATTTTTATGGTATAATATCGCTGTAATTATGGATAAAAATATAATCAGCATCATAATAATCTCTTTTTTTAAATTTTACTATCTGTTAATATCGGTGTCGTTTTACGCCTATATTCCTTTATTTTTCGCCGCGAGCGGTTTTGAGGAAAAAAGCGTAGGGTTTCTTTTTGCGTTGCAGTCTTTTATGGCTATTCTTACTTATCTTCCATCGGGCGTTATTAACGATAAAATTTCAGCCCGTCAGCAGGTAATAATAGCCACTTTCATATATTCTTTTTTCATGTTATTGCTTAATTTCGCCGTCACCTATATTCATTTCATCGCGCTTTTTATTTTATGGGGAATTTCGGCCACCATGATAGATAATTCGACAAACGTAATATACTACAAGGAATCGCAGGTAATTAAAAGCCGTCTTTTTTTCTCTCTTTTCGCTATAACCGGCACTATGGCCTATGCCGTCGGGGGAAAACTGGGCGCGTTTCTGAGCGATTCGGGCAATTTCGCCTTTTTATTCAAAACTTTATTTGTAATGTCTCTTTTGTTGATATTTTTCTCTTTCTTTCTTACCGATACGCGCGCCGCTAAAATACAAATTTCCGATTATAAAAAAGAAGTTCTGTCTTTTGATTCGCTTATTATAGCGGCTAATTTATTTTTATTCACTTATCACTGGGGCGCCGAATTAACTTATTTTACAATATTTTTCAACAAAAATGCCGGCCTCGGCCTCTCCGAAATTTCCTATATTTATCTGGAAGTAGGGCTTTTAATGAGCGCAATTATTTTCGCGCTCGGAATTTTGAAGACCGGTCTCAGGTTTGCGCCTCGTAATGCTCTTCTTATCGCCGTCGCCTTCAGCGGCGGTTCGCAGGTATCCATGATTTATATAACGGGCCTGGGCGGCGCTCTGCTTAACCAGTTTTTTCATTCAATAGGCGATGCGTGTTTTATATATTATTGGCTCAACATTATCCCGGCAACTTTTAAATACGAAAAAATCGGCGGCGCTTCTTCGTTCGTAAATTTATTTACCGTGCTGTCGGTGGTATCGGGCTCTTTTATTTCCTCGCTCGCCGTCGGTGAATTCGCCAATCCTTATGCCGCTTTTTTCGTTTCGTCTTTTTTGATGTTTTTAATATATCCGCTTTCATTTTTCCAGAATTATAAAAAAAGTAAATCAGAAGTGATTAATTTAATAAATATTATGGAGGTCCCCGTTAAATGAGTATAGATAAACCGGGATTTAGAGAATTGCTTAATGAAGATAAAATAATTATATTCGACGGTGCGATGGGTACGATGCTTTATTCGAAAGGCATTTATATCAACCGCTGTTTCGATGAAATGAACCTTTCGGCGCCGACTGCCATAAGCGACATACATGCCGAATATATAAAAGCCGGCGCACAGGTTATTGAAACCAATACATTTGGCGCTAACCGATGCAAACTGGCCCCGCACGGTTTTGCCGAACAGCTCGAAGCCATAAACTATCAGGGCGTGAAACTCGCCGTGCAGGCGGCAAAAATTGCGCCGCATCCTGTTTACGTCGCAGGCTCGATGGGGCCGCTCGGTATTAAAATAGAGCCGTGGGGCAAAACATCCGTCGAGGAAGCATGCGATTATTTTAAAGAGCAGGCCGAAGCTCTTCTTGCCGGAGGCGTGGATCTTTTCGTTCTTGAAACTTTTTCGGATATTAACGAAATGCATCAAGCCATAAGGGCGGTTAAGTCGTTATGCGATCTGCCTATTCTCGCGCAGATAAAAATCGGCAGCGACGGCAATGCTACTTATGGCACTACGCCCGAAGTTTTTACTCAAAATCTCGATTTATGGGGCGCCGATATTATAGGCCTTAATTGCGGCGTCGGCCCGAAAATAATGCTCGATACCATAGAATTGATGGCGGAGTTCACTAAAAAGAAGCTGATGGTTCGTCCTACGGCTGGTCTTCCGACTTCAGTCGACGGGCGGACGATGTATTTATCCTCGCCTGAATATTTCGCCGAATACGCCAAGAGGTTTATACAAAACGGAGTTAAAATTATCGGCGGCTGCTGCGGCACCACGCCGGCTCATATCAAGGCTATAGCTTCCGCCGTGCGAATGTTTACCACCGGCGAGCGCAAAATAAGCGTAATGGTAAGGGAGTCAACTCAAAAGACTATGCAGCGCGTCGAAGTCGTCGCTAAAGAAAATAAATCGCAGTTAGCGCGCAGTATATGTGAAAATAAATTCGTCGTCACCGTTGAAATATCGCCGCCTAAAGGCTGCGACGCCACGCGGTCTCTCGAAGCCGCCAGATACGCCAGAGAAAATAAAATCGACGCTATCAACATACCGGACGGCCCGCGCGCGACCGCCAGAATGAGCCCTCAGGCGCTCGCCGGCATATTCGAGCGCGGCGTCGGTATCGAAACGATACTGCATTACTGCTGCCGCGACCGTAATCTTCTCGGCATGCAGTCCGATCTGCTTGGCGCCTACGCTTCCGGTTTGAAAAACGTTCTGCTTATAACCGGCGATCCGCCCAAACTCGGCGATTATCCCGATGCAACCGCCGTATTTGACGTGGATTCGATCGGCCTTACAAATATGGTGCATCGTTTAAACAGCGGTTCAGATCTCGGCGGCAACCCGATAGGCCGGCCTACCGGGTTTTTTATAGGCGTGGGCGCGAACCCCGGAGCTATCGATTTAGATCTCGAGATTAAAAGATTCGAATATAAGGTCGAGGCGGGCGCGGAATTTGCCATCACGCAGCCTGTTTTTGATATCGCGCTGCTTGAAACTTTTCTTAAAAGAATCAGCCATGTTCGAATTCCCGTCCTGGCCGGAATCTGGCCGCTGGCTTCGCTTAAAAACGCCGAATTCATGAATAATGAAGTGCCCGGAATGGCGATCCCCGATCATTTAATCAAACGAATGAGAGCATGCGATTCTGCCGAAAAACAGCGCGAAGAGGGAATCAAAATAGCCAGGGAAGCTCTTAACGTTATTAAAGATATAGTGCAGGGCGTTCAAATATCGGCGCCTTTTGGAAGAGTGGCGACGGTTCTTGAAGTTATCGACGGCATTATCGCGCGCTGAGGCGGGCGTTGATGTTAAAAAAATGAATGAGTAAAAAATGAGCAAAAAAAGAACGAAAAAAGAACTAAAAAAGAACGAAAAAAGAACAAAAAAAGACTAAAACAGTTGACAATTAATCAAGTATTTGTTAAAATCGAATTCATAATAAATCAAGTTATGGAGGCACCTAAATGAGACAGATGACCGAAAAATTTTTAAAAGAAGCATTTGCAGGCGAGTCGCAGGCGCACATGAAATATCTCGCGTTCGCCGATAAAGCCAGAGTAGAAGGCAAGCCGAACACGGCGAAACTGTTCGAAGCGATAGCTTATGCGGAAAAAGTGCACGCCACCAATCATTTGAGGGAATTAGGCGAAATAAAATCGACCGCTGAAAATTTAAAAACGGCTTTTGAAGGCGAAACTTTCGAAATAGATGAAATGTATCCGGCTTATCGGGCTACGGCCGAACTTCAAAACGAAAAGGGCGCGTTGCGCTCGATTAATTTTGCGCTCGAAGCCGAAAAAATGCACCAGAAAGCCTATCTTGAAACCAAAAAAACGGTCGATACCGGCAAAGATATCGAATTATCATCGGTGCATGTCTGTGAAATCTGTGGCTGCACGACGGAAAATGAAGCTCCCGAAAAATGCCCGATCTGCAACGCAGGCAAAGATAAATTCAGAAAATTTTAAATAATTAATTTAGTTGATTATAAAGTTTTATAAAAACGGCCGTTCAAAAACCAAATCTTGAAACGGCCTTTTTTATTTGTATTTTAGCCTTCTATAAACAATTTCAGTAATTTGACCACGTCGAAATTGATTTTAGAGACGAAATCTTTATGCATCAGCTCGAGAGCTTCCTGCGGCGTGAGTTTTTTGCGGTACGGCCTCTTTTCGGTAAGCGCCGAATAAATGTCGCATACGGCGATAAACTGCGAGGCGGTGTCGATTCCGTATTCGGTATAGCCGCGCGGATAACCGCTGCCGTCGAGCTTTTCATGGTGCTTGAAAGCCACGCCCGCTATATCGTCGTTGAAACCTTCTTCGAGAAGAATATTATGCCCGAAAAAAGTGTGGAGCTTAATCTGCTCGAATTCTTCAGTTGTGAGTTTTTCGGATTTATTTAAAATATTATAGTCCACATTTATTTTACCTATGTCATGTAGAAAACCGCCGAGCGTGATGGCATTTAAAAGAGCGGTTTTGACGTGCCTGAAAGCGCATATTATAGAAGCTATTATTCCGACGTCGAGCGAATGCCTGTAAATAGCGTCGTCAAACTGTTTTATTCTCAGAAGATTTTTAGATACGCGAGCGTCTTTTAAAACGTCGTAGTAAGCCTGAGAGCAGGCAGGCAGTATTTTTTTGATATCGGTCATCCGGCCGTAATTATTCGAAAGTATTAAATAATTTATATCGGTCATGATAACGTCTATTTCAGAAGCTGTTTCACTGTTCGGGCCGAAGCTCATTTTTTGCTTTATGATATTATTTACGTCATCTATTTTAAAAGGCTTTCTGATGAAATGACATGCTCCCAGATTGAGCGCGTCGATAACGTTTTCGGTAGTCGCGAGTCCCGACATCATAACGACGTTCATATCGGGAAGCTGAGCGCGCGCGAGCCTGAGCAGTTCGATGCCGTCGAGATTAGGCATGCTTATATCGGTAAGCATTAAATCGAAAGAATCGTTTTTTAATTTATTAAAAGCCTGTATGCCGTCGTTGGCAGTTTCAACGCTGTATTCGCTTTCTAGCAATTCGGTTAAAAGCTGTGTTATATATTTTTCATCGTCAACGATCAGCAGCTTTTTTTTGGAGGCAGCCGCTTCTGAGTGTGGCATATTAATCTCCTTGTTAATGTCAATAGTTTTGTATAAATATCTCCACTCTTAAAAGCGCATAATTGGCGGTATTAAACGGCGCGCTCTGGAATAAAATCTGATTAAAACCGCGGTGCAGGCGGCCGGTGATATCAAACTGATAAGGCTTGAAATCAGTGGCGAGCCTGAAGGCGCCGTTAAGCGCTTCGAAATTGTTCACTTTTAGAGTCAGCGGAAAAACAAAATTATTATCGTCGGCAAATAATTTTTGCGTGACGATTAAAATAGCCTTTTTAGGCTCGCAGTCAAGCCGGAATGCGGCAAGCGCGAGGGCTTCTTTTTCGTTGTCGAATAAAACGTAATAACCGTCGATATCCGATTTTTTTATTTCGGTGTTTATGCCGGTGTTAAAAATAATATTACCCGCCGGAAGCCTTTGCTGGAAATAACAGGTGAATACCTGAGTTTTAACGACAGGTCTGGGCGTTTTAACCGGCGCGCCATTATTGGTTTTAGCCGTCGTCGTAACGGCGGGTTGTGAAGGTTTAATTTGAACTTCAGAAGTGCGCTCATGTTGATTTTTAAATGGCTCGCCTGAAATTGCCGGTGCGTCAGGCCGCTGTGGCTGTTGCTGTTGTGGCGGCGCGGCTGCGTCTACCAGGGCTTCGGGTTTGACGGCCGGTTCGTTAATGCCTTGCGCGCGCATAGTGTTAACGACCATTTCAAGGGCTAAAAGATAAACGTCGTTAGCGGGCTCTAATTTAACCGCTTTTTCGAAGTGTGCCTTTGCGGTTATATATTCTTTCTGGTTGAACAGGTCTGTTCCCACTTTGAAGTGTTCTTCGGCCTGAGGGTTGACGGCCGCGGAAGAGCCTATAATTTCGTAAGTGTCGTCGGGAATTAACGCTGAAATTAAATCGATTTCAGCGCTTTTATCGACGTCTGCGCTAACGGATGGTTCCGGGGTTACCCGCAGTGCGCCCGTGGATTGTGTATGAGGCGCACGTGTTTTATCGCCACCCGCGGTATGTTGTTGCGTTTGCTGCTGCGGAGGTTGCTGCTGCGGAGCCGTGTAAATAACGTTGACATCGCCGGTTTCGAGATTCAAACTGCCGAAGTTCTGCGCGTCAATTAAATCGAGAGAATCTGAAACATCGTCGGTGATTCTTTCGACTGCAAGGCAAAGTTTTATATCGTGCGCAAAAAAAATGGCGGCCGATATTAAAAGGCAGGCAAAAAAGGTCAGTGTCGTGGTATAGCGGGTTGTTTTTACATATGCGTCTTTAAAAAATTCATTAATTTTAATCATTGGTCACTCTATAAATTCCCTTCTCGCCGGAATGAATAATAACAATCGTAAAATAAGGTTTTAACGGTTTCGATGTTCATTAATGAAAGCGATTATGGCGTTAAGCGCTTCTTTAGATACTCTGGAATCGGATATATATGATCTGGTGTCGTTTTTTTCTTTGGCCGGCTTGAAAACATGGTTAACTCCATTAACCAGAAGTTTTTTAAATTTAATTTTATTTTTTTCGAAAAGTTTGCAGTATTGATCGAAATCGGATACGGGCGTCTGGATATCGAGCGCCGCGTTTATCAGAAGAACTGGAATTTTAATGCCCGCCGCTATTTTTGCCGGCGAAATGTTAAGATATTCTCCCGTGAATTCAGGCTGAGCGGTTAAACTGGTAATGAGCGAGGCCATGCTCGGGACGCTGCCGGAGTTTTTTATTTTAGGCGTGCGTCCTTTTTTTAGTTGATCGATGGTGTCGGAGAGCTGTTTAATGAACTCGTGCTTATTGGAAGATGACACTGAAACGCTGTAGTCGAGGTTATATCTAACCTGTTCCAATATGAGTTTGTCTAAAGGAGTAAATGGGGCCGCCATTAAAATCAAGCCTCCGGGTTTGCGAAGTTTAGCGGCTGCGCTCATGGCTATTATAGCGCCTTCGGAGTGGCCTATAAGATAAATTTCAGACGAATTGATTTCGGTCCTGGAGCTTAAAAAATTATAAGCGTCGATCGAGTCGGAAACGTATGCGGAAAAGGGCGAGTCGCCGGCCGCTTCTGAATCTCCGACGCCTCTTTTATCGTATCGGAAAGAGGCTACGCCGTTTGCGGCCAGGTGTGCCGCGATATCTTTGAGAGTGTTTATGGGAGCGCCGATTAGCGCGGAATTGCCGTCGTGGTCGGTCGGGCCGGAACCTGCGATAATAAGTGCCGCGGGGACTTTTGAGCGTTCGGAACCCGCCGGCGACAAAGATTGAGGTATGCATAACTTTGAATATAATTTCAGGCCGTCGCCGGTTTTAAAGTACATTTCGGTTTCTTTTACGCCGTAGTCACCGCTTATATAATTTTTCGTTTCAAGCGGTCTGACGGTTTTATCGAGCTTGAAGCCTTCGATGGCTATGCAAAATTTCTGGGACGGTATGATGACGGCCGCGACGTTTCCGTCGTTACCAGAGTAAATAAAGATTTCAAGGCCGTATTTTTTTTCGACTGCCCTGTATTCGACGAATTCGGCGTTTTTAGCTGCTATACTGCCTTTAACGAAACCGCGGTTTTCGACTTCGAGTGAGCTCAGAAGTAATTTTTGCGGCACGAATATGTTAAAAGTTTGTACTCCGCCGGTTTTATGCGAATAAGCGTCGATAATATGCTGGTAATTATTGGCGTTAGTGTTATCGAGAAGAAAAATCGGCTGAGGCGCGCGAAGCGATACCGTTTCGATGGTATCCTGTTTATAAACCCGCGCTTTTATTTCATCATCTTTAAAAACGCAGTCTATTTTTTGAGTGTCGCCCATTACTATGGCTTTTATTGAGTATGTGAGCGGAACGCCCCCGGGGCCTAAAGAATAACTCTGAGTTATGTTAATGCCTGTAATTGAACGGATATTTATTTCCGCGGCGGCTTTCAGTGTTTTGTCGGAATTTATGGCGTAAGAGTATTTTTCATCGCCGATTTTAACCGCATGCTGAGTAAGGATGAAATGGAGTTCGCCTGATTTTAGAATGCCGGCGGCGCCGGGTTTATTAGATATCTGATCGGCGGATTGCGGTTTTATTTTGCCAGGGGCGGCTTGTGCGTTTTTTTCTTTTTTGGAAGGCGTTGTTTTGCGTGTATTTTTAGATTTGTCGCCGCCGGTTCCGCTTATATTTTTTTTGGCGCCGGATTCCTGTGCCGTCGTGATGTTTAAATCTGAAAAGCAAATAAAAAAAGCCGGGACGATAAATAAAAAAATAAAGAGCGTTGATTTTTTAAAAACTCTCATTTGAAAACCGCCTTATTCGTAAAGTAAGAAGAATGTCGGATGCGTTTACCATGTTGAGTAGGGGTGTCCCTCCAGACTTGTGTAAATGGTGATTTGATACTGAAAGGCCGGATGGGTGTCCGGTGGAAATTGAATATCGTATATTTCTTTGAATTCGTTATTTTCAGGGTTTATGAGATCGCTTTCGCGGGCCGTTAAAAAATCGGCCACAGTCATCGATTCCAGGCCGGCGGGGGAGTTGGTAAGAATAACGATCCAGGCCTGGTTTGAACTGGCAAACGGATTGATAGGAGGACTTTTTCTTAAAAAAGGCACGCCTATTTCCCTATAATCTAAACGGTCCTGCGTGTCGAGTAATTTCTGGCCTTCAACCCAGCGCAGTTCATTGAATGAATGCGGATAACGACCGACGGCGGCGTTGAACTTATCGATGGCCCCACGCGTCGTTATAAGCGTTTCTTTAAGTTCGAGTTCTTTGTCGCGTATAAAAACGACCTCACCGAGAGGGATGGCGGCCGTAGTCAAAACGCCCATAATAACTATGGTCGTAAGCAGCTCGATAAGTGAAAGCGCTCGTCTGTCGGGTGATTTATATAATATTTTTAGTTTCATCGATTGAAGTAACAATTATATCACCAGTCTTTATACAAAGTTTCATTGATTGCGAGACGGTCGTCGCGAGGATATTTAATGTCCCATATTCCCCAGTAACCCGTGCATTCGGCGCAGCAGCGGGCGCTTCCGTGTAACGGGTTGCCCGGATTCGTGTCGATTTCGTTTTGATATACTTTGCGGTTGTGATTGATAAAATCGATGCAGTCGGTTTCGTAACAGCCGGAACTTTCGAAACCCGGCGCGCCGCCGTATTCGGTAACGCCGGATACGACGATTACCCAGTCGTACTGATTGCCGGTGAAAGGGTTTATTGGAGGTGCGTCACGAAGGTAGGCTATCGTAAAATTAGGCTCGGCGAGGCCGCGCAGTTCTGAAAATGAAGCGGGATAAGTTTTGTAGTGGTCATAAAATTGATCGAGCGCGCGCCTGGTGTCGGAAAGGGCCTCTTTAAGAAGCTTTTCCTGTTGACGGATTATCATGAGCTGGCCGATCGGAACGGCGGCGGTCGCAAGAACCCCTATTATGACTATGGTCGTAAGTATTTCAATAAGCGTAAAGCCATGCGGTCTTTTTTTACTTATGATTTTATGCATAATGACGACCCGTCCTCTCGAAGTTTATATCCATCAAATTAGATTATATCACAACATCAGTTAAAGTTCAACAAAAGTCTTGAAAAAATACAATTAAAATGGTAGAATTTATTTATAGTGAATGGAAGGTGGACGTATTGAGTAGAGCGAAATATAAAGTATGCGTGATAGCTTCCGGCTCTTCGGGCAACTGCGTGTACGTCGAAACGGGCGGGGCTAAAATACTTATAGACGCCGGTATCAGTAATAAAAGAATAGAAGCCGGGCTCAAATCTATAGGCGTGGCGCCTGAAGAAATCGACGCCGTTTTTATAACGCACGAACATTGCGATCATGTCTCAGGATTAAGGGTTTTTCAAAAAAAATACCATAAAAAATTATACCTTACCCGCGGAACTTTCGCCGGTTTGAATGATGCCGATTCGCTACGCGAAAACTGCGAAGTTCAGCTTATAACTCAATACAGCGAATTAATCGTTAAAGATTGCCGTGTCAATACTTTTCTAACCGATCATGACGCTAACGAATCCTTCGGCGTATCGATTTTATCGGCTGAGGCAAAAATATCGCTGGCTACCGATCTCGGTTACGTCAATAAAGCGGTTTTTGATTATTTGAAACATTCCAATATATTGATATTTGAATCCAATTACGACGATGAAATGCTTATAAACGGGATTTATCCGTGGTACCTTAAAAAGCGTATAATGGGTAAAAAGGGACACCTTTCAAATAAAGACTCCGCGGCCGCGCTGCTCGCGCTTAATTGGGACGGTCTTTCGCACGTTTATCTGGCGCATCTGAGCCGTGAAAATAATACGCATGAAACCGCCGAAAAAACGGTGCGCGGAATTTTTGACGGCGAGTCTCATAAACCGGGTTTTTTACTTACCTGGCACGACCGCCCGGGCGACTGTCTGTGTCTTTAACCCGGCGGCAAAAATAAAATATGGGGGGCTTAATGCTGGTGAATGAAAAAGAGATAATGGACGATATCCGTAAAGATCTTAAAAGCAAAAACCGCTCCGTGCGTGCGTTGGCGTGTAAATCGCTCGCGCGTTTCGGCAACCGCGCCTCGGCTTTTCTGCTGGTGACCATGCTTTCAGACCGCGATCCCGACGTCAGGTTTCATGCGTCTCAGAGCCTGATCAAACTCGAAGGCGCCGCAGTGGCGAGTCTTTTGAACGCGCTCGGACACGACGAATGGATCGTGCGCAAACAAGCGAGCGATATATTAAAGAAATTATCGAGGCAGATCGCCGAAGTAACGCCGGCGCTAAGAACTTCTCTTAATTCAGACGACGCTAACATTCGTTACTGGTCTATAAAAACCTTATGCGAAATTAAAGACGCTCAGGTCGTGCCGATTATTAAAAAAATATTCAAATCGGCCAGGGCGGAAGATAAAATATGTATAGCCGGCGCTATAACCGGCGATGAAATAGACGAAGAATTTAAAGAGCTTTTGATATCGGGGCTCTCAGACGGCGTGTGGAACGTACGCAAAGCCTGCGCGGACGCTCTTTTAAAACTCGGTTCCGCCGTCACGGCCGATTTATTGAAATTTTTATACGTGCAGGATGTCGATAAATTTTACTGGTGCGCTAAATTGTTAGGCATGATTAAAGACGAGCGCGCTATAGCGCCTCTGCTCGAAATACTCGAAACGGCCGATGAAGACCGGGCGGAAACCGCAATCGTCGCGTTAGGCGAAATCGGCAGCAGTAAAGCTTCTTCATCGCTTATAAAACTGCTGGACTCCGCTTCGTGGACTATCAGAAAAACGGCCGCTGACGCTTTAATCAGCATAGGCGAGCCTATTTTCGACGAATTAGACGGGTTGTACCGGAGCGACGAGGCCAGCGATGACGCCCGCTATTGGTGCGTGCGTATAGTCGGCGGTTTTAAATGCGCGAAATCTTCCGATCTTATTTTACGGGCTCTGGCCGATCGAAAGTGGTTCGTGCGCGCCTGCGCCTGCGGAGCTTTAGCTAATCTTTACGAAATATCGCGTCCTATCGTGGAAAAACTTTACTTATTGCGCGGCGATAAAAATACCGAAGTGTGCCGCGCTTCCGAACACGCTCTTGAAAATATAGACCGCGAAAAACTTTTAAGCATTACTGCGCAGATACTCGATCAGAGCGGCGGTAGCCAATATGCTTCTGATGCCGATTCCATAATTTCTTTCTGGCGCGAGCGCGGCGAAGAACTTGAATTTAGCGGCAAGCCGGGCGGTTCAAAAGAAAAGGCGAAAAAAAATATTAAGAAAATAAGCGTTAAAAAAGAACCGGCAGATCATGAATGAAATACAAAGATAATCTTTTATCTTTTTTTATCGTCGTTGTTTTAGTCGCCGGTGCGGCTTATTATGCCGCTATGAATCCGGCGGTGTCCGAATTAAGGTATGCGGGTTCGAAGCAATGTTCGCGCTGCCATGAAACCGTTTATAAAAGCTGGAAAAACACACTGCACGCTAAAGCGCTTATCGATAAAGGCGGGCTCGCGCTTTTATCCGAGTTTCCGGCGGCCGCGGCCAAACACTCATCCGTCGGCGAAACCTCTGAAATAGTTTATGCCATCGGCTTTCACTGGACCAGACGTTATCTGTTATCCAATAACAGGGTGTCTCCCTTTCTTTTTTCGTTATTATCAAATGACTTTTCCGATTATTACGACGTTAATTACAGACGCTCGGATTATCAAAGCGAGTGTATCGGCTGCCATACGACGGGGGCTTATGAAAAAAAAGGAGCGGCCGGCGGCCAGGCGCGCATCGCTTATGCGGAGCCTGCGGTGGCCTGCGAAGCATGTCATGGCCCCGGAAGCGCTCATATCGAGCTGAGCGATATCCGCTATATCGTTAATCCGAACAAAATTAACGCCGGGCGGCGCGATATGATTTGTATGTCATGCCACACCAACGGTTATGATAAAAGCGGAAAATATAAATTCCCGCTCGGCTACAAGCCGGGAGAAAATCTGGAAGATTATTTTTTTAATATGGCGCCCAAACCCGGTCAGATAAAGTATAATCACCAAAACAGATTCGATTATAAAGCCGACAATTCGATCGCGGATCGCGAGCGCCAGTACGAATACTGGCGTTATATGTTTATGGCGGCGGAAGGTTTCAGTTGTGAAGATTGTCTCGATTTCAGAAACGCGCCCGAAAAGAAAAGCTCGGCGCCTTTGCGCGGCGCGCTCGATAAAAAATCGGCCGGGCATGAAACCGTCCCGGATTTTTTTACGATTAATCAATACTGCATGAGTTGTCATGTTTCGCTTTCCCCGTTTCGCGAATATGCCGCAGGGGCGAAGTTTTCGGGCGGCATAGACGCTAAATGCGATTTTATTAAACATAAAATGCCTCTCGAATCGACCGCCCGCGAAGAATCGTGTATTAAATGCCATAAAACAGATTCGGTGCATCAGCACTATTACATAATTGAAAAAGGCTCCGGCGCCGGTAATATTGTAAAATAGCCGTTATCATTGACAGCGGCTTGAATAAAATGATATAATTTTAGTATGAGCGATTGTAAAAATAAAAACAGGGGTCAAAATAAAGTATGGCCCGCTATTATATCTGCAATATATTTGCTGGCGGCGCTTATTATTCAACCGCCGGCCGTTTTTCCGCTCGCCGTGGCATACGCTCAGGCGTCCGTGCCCGCGCGCGAAATCAACCTGCAGAATATATCGTTAAATAAATGTGAACAATACATTAAAGTCAATAAAATAGAACTGGCCGTTAAAAGTTTTGAAGAAGCGGGTTCCTATCAGCGCGCCATCGATTATAACCCTAATTATCAAAAAATAAAGGAACTTGTTGAAAAAAAGAAAAAAGAATATATCAAAGAGCTTACAGATCGCGGTAATCAATTGTTTCTGGAAAAAAAATACGAAGACAGCAAAAAAGTGTTTAATAAAGTCATAGTTATTGATCCGCTTAATCTTCAGGCTCTCGATAAACTCGAAATATGCGATGAGCAGCTTAAAATTCTCGAAAGAAAGCGCGAAGTTTATCATAGCCCTTCCTTAGATATTAAAACAATAGAAAAGTGGGATAGTGAACGCTTAAAAGAAATATCCGCCCGCGCGCTTAAAATGATGAATCAGAAAAAATTTAAAGCCGCGCTCGAACTTTTTACGGAGTGCAAAAGTAAAGATCCTAATAATCCGTATTTCGAAGATAAAATAAAAGCCGCCGAATTATTCGTTAAAATTCAAAATTTATCAAATGATTTTACTAAAAAGCTATCGGCGAATCCGGGCGATCCTTTGTGCGTTAAGCTTTTAGCGATACTCGAAAAAGAAGATAAAAATTTTGATTTACGCCGTTACGCGCTCGAAGAAATAAATTTTATCGATCACATGATCGCGATAGCTAATTTTTATTTGTTTAATAAACGCCATGATGAGGCTGAATCGCTTCTCAAACTTTCACTCGGCATTACCGGCGCTTCAGATAAAGTTCTTTTTTTGCTGGCTAAAATTTACTATGAAAGACATGATTACGCTCAAAGCTATCAGGCGATAAAAACTTTAAAATTTAAGACGGATCTCAACGTCGAATTTAAGCCGCAAGTGAGGGGATATTATTACGAACTCATCTTCAGGCTTTATAAACTGCTTATATTAGTATCTTTACTCCAGCTCGCTTCTTTATTAATGATCGCTTACAGGTCCTATGAAGTTGTAGATTATGCTTTTGAGGGCGTTATAACCAGGTTTTTCACTTTCAGGATGTACGATTCGAAATATTATTACGAAAGAGGCGTGATCCAGTATAACAAGGCTAATTATTCGCGGGCCATAGTTGAACTGGCCAAGGCCGTATCGCTTGATAAAGCTAACGTTTCGGCTTACCAGACGCTCGGATTATGCTATTATAAAAACGGAGTTTATCAACAGGCCCGCCTCAGTCTTGAAGCGGTGATGAAAATGAGCCCCAATAATCAGAGGACCGCCTATTACCTGGCGCTTGTGTACGATTATATGAAGATGCCCAAAGAAGCTATCAGAATGCTCGAGGTGGCGCGCGGCATAACCGTTACCAATCGAAGTTTCACGATGCTCGAGATCGAAAAAAATAAAAGATTATATATCGGAACTTTTCAAGATTATAAATTATCC
>DIVV01000196.1 GCA_002423385.1 bacterium UBP16_UBA6123 | reverse complement strand
CGGCCATTTTTCGCGGAAAATAACAATCATAGGCGATGAATGTGACGGCAAGGTATCAGTAAAAGAAACTCATGTACAAAACATGTCAGATTTCTTAACAGTGAAAAGAAGCCACACTTTCATGATGTGCGCGTCAGATGTAATAGAATATACCATAAACTTTTTGAACTTCGGAGTGTTCATCGGCCAAGGCCGGAGGCCGGAAACTACTGGAAAATTATCTGAAGAAATTGTAAACGCATCTTAAATCAGAGGTAATGATCATAAAAATTTTATAAAAATTACCGAATTTTTTAATAAGTAGAGGTTTTAAAGTCTGTTAAAAGTTTAAATTATCGAAAGTCAAATTAAGTATCGGATATTTTAAAATACCGAGTTTATAATCGAAGTGCCACCATTCGTCTTCGTAAACGGTGAAGCCGGCTTTATTCATATAGTATTCGAGGAGTTTGCGGTGCCATCTGCCGTATGAAGTGCCGCCGGCATAAGACGGCGAGGCGCGTTCGCTGAATTCGTCGTAGCCGCTGCCCATATCGATTAATTCGCCGGTTTTTAAATCGTAGAGACCGATATCGACCGCCGTGCCGCGGTTGTGGCGTGAGCCTTTCGTCGGATTGGCGACGAAGTTCTTCTGGGCGTCAGGCGTTGCCTCGTAAAACATTTTAGTTACGTGCCACGGCCTGTAGGCGTCGTAAACTATAACGCCGAGCCCGTGACGCGAAAGCATACGATCGGCATAGAGTAAGGAGTGCGCCGCCGGCTTCTGGAGGAAGGCGCAGGCTGAATCGTAAAACCGCTCGCCCATGAAATTATTGACGCCGGCGTAGCGGATATCGAATATAAACGAGCCGCCGATTTTGCGAAGATCGGTAAGGTCGGAGCGCATGTTAATATCGGTTTCGTGGGGCGGAACGGCCGATAGCGCGACTTTTCTTAAATCGCCGGCGGATTTGAGCGGCTTAATTTTATAAACGCCGCCGTCTTCGGCGCCGTAATTAATCTTGTGATAAAGCCGGCCGCGGAATGTGCAGTATATTTTATTAGCGCCGGCCGCGCCGGTGGAGGCGTCGGGAATTTTAATGAATTCAAGCGCGTTTTTATTAATATCGGCGTCTTTTATGCAGATATATTCAAGTCCGTTTTTTTGAAGCACCGGAAAAAAAGCCCGGCCATCGTACATTTTGAGCATTTTATTGTCTTCGAGTATTAAAAAATTATCTTTGGCGTTAGTTATATTTTGATAGCGCCCTAATAATTCGATAATATAGGCTGGCGGTTTCTGCGGCGCCGCTTTGAAAAAATTGGAATACGCTCCGTTATCTACGGTTTTGCTTTCGATGGTTCCGTTACCGGTAATTACTTTGCCGCCCGTTTCGATACAGCCGCCGCCCGTTTCGATACAGCCGCCGCCCGTAAAGGCGTACGCGGGCGAAAATGTAAAAGCGGTTACGGGGGCATTGAGGGCGTTTAAAGCGATAAAAGCGATAAAAACGGCAATTAATAGATTATTAGCGATATTTGCTCTTAATTTTTTTTTCATAACATTACTGGCCTTTCTAAATATTATTTATGGAATATTTTATTAGTTGAATATATTGCTAATTGAATATATGAGTAAATTTCAGATAATCGATTTTTTAAATGCTGGCAATTATTTTTAACAGTTTTCAGACAGATTTTTGACATTTTTTAATTTTATGGAGCGGACTCATATATCTTTTGCGCGCTAAATTAAAGATACGTCCATATCCATCGCGATGTAGGAGCATGGAGTGATCGGGCAGATTTTATCTTCTGACGCGCCGATGAAGCCGCCGCCGAACATATCGTAAATATTTGATTTTACTTGAATTTGAGGCAGGCGCCCGATATAATCGATTCCGTCGAAATAATAAGCCAGTTGCACCGGCGTCGAAAAATCACCGGCGGGAGTGAAGTCGCCGCCCGCGCCTATATATACCAGTATCGCTTTGCGGCCGCCGAGGAGCTCTTTAATGGTTTTACCGGAGGATTTAATGCGCGCGTTCAAAAAACTCATGCGCGGTACTTCGTCATAATCGCCGCCCGCGCTGGCGGTGTGTTCGAAATTATATTCAGCCGCGTTTTTTTTATCGGCAAACGGTTTTACGATTAAGCCGTTTTCAATTAAGCTGCATGTATAACCCGGATTCACGGCGCCTTCCGCGTCGAAAAAATTAATTTGATCGATATAAGGGTCGCAGGATTGCATAAAAGTAAAATCGTTTGAAAACGCTTTCTTGCCGAGCATATTATTAAATAATGAACTTTTAGTTCCCATTTTTGACCCGCTGAGTTCGGATATGAGTTTGGAATAAATAAGCCTGTCGTCCGATAAAAACACCACAGGCTGGCGGCCTTTCTTGTTGAGTTTCATATTTTTGCCGAACGCGTTGCAGGCGCGGTCTATTTCTTTTAATAATTCTTTTCTGTCATATATTTTACCCTGAGCCGAAACGAATAAATCCATTATATTAGCCGATTTTTTATCGCGGATCAAAAATCCCAGCTCGAATATTCTGTTTTTAAAATATAGCTCCAGGCCGGCGTTATTTGAAATGCCGGTTTCGAATTCGACGATGCTTATTCCATTTGAAAAAGAAAATAATGGCTGTCGCGCGCGTATTTCAGAAAGCAGCTCTTCGGTTTCTTTTAATAATTCTTCGTCTTTAATTATTTGCGGCGTATGTGAAAATGATTCACGGCGGCCGGCTGACGGTTTATAAGGATATGGTATATTATTTTTAAGGGCTTTTTCGGCCTCGCGTACGAGGAGCGTTTCGTCGTGTGCTCCCATAGAGGCGCTTATTCCGATTCTTTTTCCGTCGTAAGCCCTGATGGCGGTTTTGGTGATGTCCTGCTTTTTAAAAGATTTGATAAATGTATTTTCAACGTTTATAGTAGAAATTTTATGCCTGGTAAAGTATTTTTCTAATATCATAAGAAATACGCCTCACTATCTTTGCTTTATATTTCCGTTAGATCTTTGTGTTAACCGTTATAAATTTTAACTTTAAATTATTGAACGTTCATATTGCTGATAAATGTATAAGGCCCGCCGAATGCCACTGAAAGCGGATGCTGCGCCATTTTACCACAGCCGCCCCCCGCGAATGAATATATTTTTAATTCATCAGACAATCCGTTTATATCGTTTAAAGTTTCAAACACGTTTCCGGTTATTACCGAAATATTAAGCGGCCGGCCGATTTTAGAGTCTTTAATTTCATAAGCTAATGACGGCGCCAGGGTAAAAACCGACATTCCCGAACCGTGTTTTAATTTTTCGACGTATATCCCGTTTTTAACTTTTTTAAAAAGCTCCTCCACGCTGAGGTTGCCGGGTTTAATATATGTGGTAGTCATTCTAACTATGGGTTCGAATTCAAAATTAATCGAGCGGGCGTTTCCTGTGATATCTTCGCCAAGTTCGGCCGCTGTGGATGAATTATGCAGCCTGCCGGCTAATTTTCCGTTTTTTATCAAATAAGTTTCCTGCTTTAAATTTCCTTCGTCGTCGTAAGTAATATCTTCGCTGTTCGGATGATTTCCGCCATCGCAGATAGAAAGGGAGGCGACCCCTACTTTTTTTCCGATGGCCCATTCTTTTTTAAGCGTTTCGTCGCCGGCCATGAAATCCGCCTCGCTTTTATGTCCGAAACTTTCATGGGCGAATATTCCGGCGGCTAAGGGTGAAAGGACCACATTATATCTGCCCGCTTTTACCGGAACGGATTCTTTGAGAAACGTCAGGCATTTTTTAATGTGATCTTTGAGTTGTTCCTCCTGGCCGTAAAGGCCTTCGAAAGTTTTTGAACATGTCTGGAAAGATTCGGCCATGGCCTTATCTTTATAAGCCATATCGAAGCGTATTACGACGCCGCATTTTTGAGTGTCGAATTCCAGATCGGCTCCCGTCGATGAGACGAATTTTTTTATGACGCGTCTGTCTAAATAAGACGCCCGCCACATTTTAATGGTTTTTTCCGAATTTAAATCGTTAAAGTGTTTGTTTAAATAAGATATCTTTTTATCTTGCTTGATTTTTTCGACGGAACATGCCGCGTAGTTGATACACGATCCTTTATTTACCTGCATTTTTTTGATCGTTTTATCTTTTAAAATGCCTGGATTTTTTTTAGCGAGCGCGGCTAAAGAATCTATTTCGTCCTGCAACCCGTCGATATTGGTTGTAGCGCAATAATACCAGCGTCCGCCGTCGAATATTCTTATAAAAGCGCCGCGGTACTTTTTTATTTTATTTTCTTCGGATTTATTGAGCATATAAGAAATAGCGGTTTCATAAACGCTTTCGATGCGCACGTCGGTATAAAGATTTTTTGGAAATTTAAACATCCGTCCATCCTTTCTAATATATGAAATTCTTCGATTTCGTATTTGGTTTGATTTGATTATGAATTTATGAGTTCGTTTCAAATAGTCGATTTTTAAAATTTTAGCTACGATTTTTCAACGATTTTCAGATGTATTTTTGACATTATGGGGCGGACTCATTTATAATTCACTACAGAAGTTGTCAATACATATTATTAATCGACTTTAAATTTCACGTCGTCTATCCAGAAGCTGCCGGAAATGCATTTGAAAATAGAAAACTTAATTTCGCTAGCGCGTTCTTTTTTTATGTCAAGAGCTATGGAATCGGTTTTCCAGTCAAAACTGTTTAAATACTCTTTGACGCAAAAAATCGTTTCGCCTTTATGGTTTTTGTAAATAAAACCTATATAGCAATTATCGAATTGTTCGCCTTCCTGTTTTAAATTCTGGCCGCGCACCGAAAAGGTGGCGGTTAATTTATCGTGTCCGTCCGGGATTTTGCAGCTTAGCGCGTAAAATTTAGCGGTGGCTGCGTCGGCGGAAAGTTTCAGGCTGCTCGAGCCTTCAATAAATATTTTATTGTCCTGTTCAATTAAACTGGTCTTATTTTCGTTTGAGATATAAGCGCCTATATTGGTGTTCATATGTTCAGGCCGGCCGTTGTCGAATTTTTCGAAATTAAGGTTATGCAGCACAGGCTTCGGTTCAAGTTCGAATTGATAATTTTCGTCCTGCTTGAGCCATTTAACGATTTCAGCGGCGGGGTCGGAAGAATCGAGCCATAAATCGGGCATATAACCGCTGCCTTCTTTTACCTGCGGCGACAGGAAGAGCTTGCTCGGCAGGTTGAAATAAATTTTTGAATTTTTAAGCATATAAGTGAGCACTTCGCCGAACGTGCCTACGCCGCCGGAATTTTCGCCGATGATAATATTGCCGGGAACGGATTTGGAATATGCGATAGTGGCTTCGCCCGATGAGGCGACTTTCCGGTTCGATATGATAATGGATTTTCCTTTATAGTCGCCCATCTTCTGGACCATGTTTTCGTAAAAAAGGTCCCATGTTCTCGACGGTTCCTTTTTTAACTTTTTAACTAAGTTTCTAGCCTCTAATATAATTTCTTTCAAAAACGGCGGAGCCGAGTCGTAATCGTCGTTAGCCCAGGACTGCGCGGTCGGAGGCGAGTTTAAAACGCCGCCCGCTTTGAGCCAGTGCGCCGTTGAATTGAGGTTCTTGAAAAATTCTTCTGAATATTTTGAAGAGCCGCCGCCATTGAATCTCAGGTCGAGAATGAAATGCGGCTCGCCGCGAAGTTTACTTCCGTATTGGGAGTATTGAGTTAATTTATCGTCGTGGTTCGATCCGAAAGAGCTGACTTTCAAAACCGTAACGCCGTCGATTTCTTTAACGGTAAAAATATCGTCAGATTCGCACGGAGAGCTTATCTTGCAGCTATGCAGGCGAAGAGTCCGTTCGCCCGAGTCGAATTTAACTTTCAGGTTCTGCATATATTTGCGTGATAATTTACCTATCAGATAATGCTGTCTGGACGGCGCGGAAAGCGTTTTGAATAAAAGTTTTTCGCTGTCGGTAAATTTAGCGCCAGGCTGGATTTTATCTTCATTGGATTTAATAACGATATATCCGTCGTTATTTTTTTCGATCAATAAATCGGCGAAGTAAGCGTCGTTATGCTTAAAAAATGAGTAACGCTCGCTGCCTTCGATTGAAAGATGGCCGTCGGATATCTCGCTCAGAGATTCGCATATTATCGATTCTAAAGCCGATACCTCGACGCTTTCGTTTTTATTAGCGTATTCGTTGAGTTTATTATACATCGCGGTGAAATTGACGCCGTTATTTTGCCAGTATTCTCTTCCGCTATAGGCATTATCGAAGAGATATTTTATCATTTCGATATCTTCGAGCGCCTGTTGTTTACTGATGGCTTTCGGCGGTTTTACGTTTTCTAATTTACTTATTTCCATGAAAACGGCGGGCGCGGAAATTTCGTTGATATATTCTTTTATGATAGCTGGGAGTTTTTTACTTTCGCGCGCTTTGATGAAGTTTGAAAATTCATCGACCGAACTTCCACTTGTGGAAGCGTCAACTGGTGATGTTTTAACCGGATTCGCCGGTTCGGGCGCCCCGGCCGTTTCAGCCGCCTGAGCCGTCGAAGCGGCGGAAACGGGCATCGATGTTACGGCGAGGCTGAAAAATAATATAAAAACTGCCGCCTTGGTTATGAATTTAATAAAACTAATCATTTTTGAGCGCGAGAATGTAATCACACTTTTCTCCTTTATACTGATTTTATGTTTATTTAGTGTCTACCTAGTATCTACCTAGTATCTACCTAGTATCTACTTAATATCTATCTAGTATCTACCTAGTATCTACCTAGTATCTACTTAATATCTATCTAGTATCTACCTAGTATCTACTTAATATCTACTTAATATCTACTTAATATCTACTCAACATATTTACTTAATATTTTTTATATCAAAGCCGTATTTTTAACCGTTGCAGTAATGAACGTTTTTATTAACGGTAAGCCATGCCGCGCAGCCGGCGCTGTTTTGATTTACCGTGGCTTCGCCTATGATACTCATTACGGCGCACGCAATGCCGGCGGTTGTGACGCTGGCGGTTACTGCTTTGAATTTAGAATCGGTAATACCGCCTGATACCGCGCCGAGCTCTTTATCGGAGAGTTCGGGATTGGAATTGACCATATCGATTAATTCGGCGCGTGCCTCGAAAAGCTCTTTTGAGTTGAAATTAAACCCTGCGGCTGCGGCCACCTTGATAATTTTTTCGGCGGCTTCATTTTGCATTTCGGGTTTAACGCCTTCCATAGCTGTTAAAAAGTTTTTTTTGATATTTTCGTCCTGTTCAACTTTAGCGAAAAATTTTTTAACGTTTTCTTTGCTCATGATTTCTCCTTAACTTTTAAGCTGATAATAACCTGTAATGATTATCTTGAATACTATAAAATAATAATATTGTTAAATCAGTTCTTTATATTTGAAACAGTCGATCAGATGATCATTTATGATTCCGGTAGCCTGCAGATGAGCGTAAATAATGGTTGATCCGAGAAATTTAAACCCGCGTTTCTTAAGGTCCTTACTGACTTCGTCGGATAAATCCGTCCTGGGCGGCAGTTCTTTTAATTCGCGCCACCTGTTAATGATTGGTTTTCCGCCGGTAAAGCCCCATATATATTTATCGAAGGAGCCGAATTCTTTCTGTATTTCAAGAAAATGCGCGGCGTTATTTATGGACGCCTCGATCTTTTTAAGATTTCTGATAAGACCTTCGTTATTCATCAATTCAGCGACCTTTTCCGGCCCGAATTTCGCGACTTTTTTCGCGTCGAAATTCATATACGCTTTTCTGTAATTTTCGCGTTTTTTCAGGACCGTCAGCCAACTGAGGCCAGCTTGAGCCGATTCGAGTACTAAAAATTCGAAATGCTTCGCGTCGTCGTGGACGGGAACGCCCCATTCCTTATCGTGGTATTCGGTGTAAATATCGCATGATAGGCACCAGGGGCAGCGGACCAATTCTTTTTTCATTAAAAACCGCCTTTAAATTTAGTAATGATATATGAGTCCATTTAATTTTATCATATATCCCTTTTAAAATCAAATGTGTTTTTTATATGTGTGTTTCTATGTTATATGTTCCAACATAGTGATTCATATATTTCAACTAAATTAAATTCACTATTATTTTATAACGAAAAACTCCCGGCTTAAACTGAATTTTATGCCTGCTTTATACCGTAAAGCGATAACGGCAAAGATTTACCTTTCATCATTACCGGGCCGAGTTTGACGAAATCAAAACCCTCGAAATTTTCTTTTTTGATATTGTTCACCACGTCTTCGCTCAATAAAATGTCGGTCTGGAAATTTTTTGTCTCGGTTTCGATCCTGGAGGCGATATTGACGTTATCGCCTATGAAAGTATATTCCATGCGCTCTTCGGTGCCGATGTTTCCGGCTACGAGCCTGCCTCTGTGAATGCCTATGCCGGCTTTTACCGCCGGGTATTTTTCGAGCGCGTTGAATTCAGCGAGCGCCCGCTTCATTTCAAGCGCGGCCCTGACTGAGGATTCTTCATGGCCGTCGTTGCCGAATATGGGCGCGAAAACGGCCATCACGGCGTCGCCTATGAATTTATTGACTACGCCGCCGTTAGCGTGGATCGGCTTCACCACATGCGAAAAGTAAAGGTTTAGAAAGTCGACGAGTTCAGCCGCGCTTAGTTTTTCGCTGAGCGGCGTGAAGTCTCTGATGTCCGAAAACAGTATAGTGGCCTCGATCTCCTCGCCCATCAGGTTGATCTTCTTTTCTTTCAGGAGTTTTTCGGCTATTTCGACCGAGATGAACCTGCCGAAAGTGTCCTTGATCTTCTCGCGCTCGGCGAGCCCGTCGAGCATCGAGTTGAAATGCCCCTTAAGCTGGCCTATCTCGTCCATATAAAGCACCGAGGTCTTGCATTTGAAATCGCCTTTAGAAACGAGTTTCATCCGATCGATGAGCTTGTTGACGGGCACTATGATGTTTTTTCTGAACGAGAACATCGAAGCGATCTGCATGGCGAAAAAATACATCGCGAAAAACGAGGCGATCAGAATCGGGATAAGTATTTCAAAATTATCCAGCATGCCGGTGATGGACGAAATGCCGTTTAAAATTCCGGTGTTGAACGAAAGCGGAAGATAAAGCCCTATGGCTGTCGGCGCCATTCCTATTGAAAACACTATTATGAAAAACCTGATTGAAAGGCTTATCGAAAGTCCATGCCTGATGCCGTACGGATTGTATTTTTCGAAGAACGGCGCGGCTATATATTTTTTGATATATTCATGTGTGAACCCCATTGTCAAAAGGCTCGTCAGCGCGGCGAACATGATAAGCGACACCGTAAAAAGCGCCAGCGCCGCGGCCGGTATCTCGTTCAGAACGGCATAGCAGCCCGCGAGATTAACGGCGAATCTTATCAGGCCCGCCGCCCAGACTAGCGACAGCACGAAAAGCGGAAGGCCGTTCACTATATTTTCAAGCCGCTTCATCCCGGACGCGCTTCCGGCAAAATTAAATGAATAAAGCGGCAGAAGCCTTATGATCAGTATCACGCAGAGCGCAAATACTACGAAATGCTTGCCGAAAAAATATAAAAACGGATATCTTTCGACGCCCTTTTTCTCGAAACTTCTGTCGAAAGATATCGAAAAACTTCCATTGGAGCGGCCGCTGATGAGCACATCGACGAGCCCTTGCGAGGTCGACATCTTGAAGGCGTAATTGTTCTGATCGAGCAGCGGGTTGCCCTTCATTACGGGGCCGCTGGCCGGCTGCGATTTTATGCCGCCGTTAATTTCCGTAGTATCCGCCGCTGGCGTCGTCTTTTGATCGGTTACATCGGCGCCGCCATCGGGCAGGGGAAGTTCGTATTTTACCCTTTCGCCGATGCGCATGCCGAAAGTTTTCGCGCCGCCGGCTTTCATTTCCGCCTTTTTCGTTTTCGAAATCCGCGCGATTATAGCTTTAATGCTTTGAACGTCGATGAGCGAGTATGATTCGAACAGCTCAAGCGGACGGTCAGCCGCGGCTATCGACAGGATGAAGCACAGGTAAAGGCCGATATATAATTTTTTATATGATTCCACGATCTTCATAATCAATTAATATAGATTAAATTACCATCGTTTTAAATAAATTAACATATGCGAATGTAATTATATATCTGACGGTTATATGTTTATTTTATTTTTAGCGGGAAGATTCAGCCACATATGTAAAATCATTGTAACAGAAAGAAAAATCAATGTCAATAAAATATGCCGGTTATGCCGGTTAAAAAATAAGTTGGTTAAAATACGCCGATTAAATGCGCGGCTAAAAACTTACGCAACTAAAAACTTATTGACAAACTTCAGGCGGTGTGATAGGATTTTGGGTAGTATAATGCTTTAATTCTTATAAATGACGTTAAACTTATTTATCATGATTTATAAGCATTGATTTTGAATGTTATAAAGAAGGCCGGATTATGAGAATATTAGTTGACGCTGACGCCTGTCCCGTTAAGGAAATAATCGTGAGAACTGCCAGGCGATACTCTATCGAAGTTATCATGTTCGTCAACACCTGCCATGTAATAAGCGACGGTTATTCAACCGTCGTCACCGTTGACCAGCATTCCGATTCGGTCGATTACGCCATAGCCAACTGCATAAAACCCCGTGATATAATCGTAACTCAAGACCACGGCCTCGCCGCGCTCGCAATGTCGCCAAAGAATTTCGTTTTAAGCCAGAACGGGTTTATATATGATTCTTCGAATATAGACTCTCTTTTGAGCTTCAGGCACGAATCTGCGAAGGTAAGACGGTCGGGCGGCAGGACGCCGAACCCGAAGAAACGCACGGCCGACGAGGACGAAAAGTTTGAAAAAACGCTTATCCAGGTAATAGAAAAGGTATATGAACTTATTAATCAGGAATAATCATTAATGAAAAACACAGGAGATCAGTTAAGCCGCCAGTATTCAAAATTCAAAAAAGCGTGCGTCTCTCCTTTTACATCGTTACGCAGAACGCTCATGAGATATGAAATGTATAAATTACGAACTCGATTCCGCAACGGCGTTTTCGAAAAGATCGCTGCGGATTCGAAAAACTCTGTTAAAGCGGGTTACGCCATGCGGCCCTTAATTTTCTGATCGATTCAGAAAGCGAATCGGCTGTCTTAACCTCTACGACTACTGACATTTCATCGCCTTTTTCCAATGCGATATCCAAATATTTTGCGATATCGACGTTTCCGGAATAAAGCGGATTATGGTCTTTCTTTCCGTCGAAATCGTGAAGGTGCATGTGGGCGACCTTCGAAATATTTTCGAGCATGAACTCCGATATCATATACCCCGAAGCAGCATCATGGCCGATATCCCAGGTGTAACGGAACGAATCGTATTTTACTGTCTCCCTATAACAATCTATAACATAATTGTTGATTCCTGTGTTTTCAAAATAAAGCCTGCAGGCTTTATTTTTCATATATTCGTCGAGCTCCGCCAGTGAGTTGGAGAATATTTTCAGAAATTCAGCCCGATTTTTTTCGTTTATCCACGCTCTGCCGCCCGGCAGTGTAAAATAAATTCCAGGATGCACATGAAGATTGAGCGAGGAAACATTAAGTTTCTGCGATCTGTCGACCGTTTCCTTAATAAATTTTAGAAATCCTTTTCTTATGGTTTTATGACTGCACGCTATATCTATCTCTTCGGGCAGATGTATAGTGATTCCTATTTTTTTCATCGCTTCGGGATTTTTTCGAACAAAGGCCTGAACTTCGTCCAGATCGCAATAAGGCAGGTTCATGTTCAATTCTATGAAGTCGAGTGAAAGTCTTTTGCACAGCTCGACGTTTTGCCCGAAACTATCGTATTCTATCAATGCCGGCATTCCAAGTTTCATTTATTTTTCACCTTTCTTTTAAATTATATAATAACGTATTAGGAATAGTGCCGAATCCGGCATCTTTAAAACATGATAAAATAAGAGCCTGCGATATTAAAACGCCCGCGGCGGCGATTATCCACCAATATTTATAACCTAAAAGATGTATGGCGCCGTGAATTAAAGTGATGAAAATAAATATTGTTTTAAGCATTTTCTATTCATAAACTCCTATTTAAAACTGTTTTTTTAATTGGCATATTATACATACAAAGCATATAGCCGTCAAGAATAAATATATAAAAAATTTACATACAAAATAATTGACAATCTATATAAACTGTTAAGTTTAAGTTATACTGTTTAAGTAAAAATGTCCGGTTTCTATTTAAGTAGAAATGTCCGGTTTTTAACTTTAAACTTTATATTTTTAACTTTTAATTGAATTTTGCGGTATTATGTGTTAGAATTTTATCGTTTTTATAGCGTTTTATAGCGTTTAAAGTTTATCAGCTATAAATGTGGATTGTATGTCATGAATTCAAACGATAATGAACTTATAGTCATAATACAGCCTGAAGGCCGTTTCTGCCTCGAACGGCGGCCCGCCGGCGAAGATATTGCCACGGCGAGGATCGCTTTTGAAACGCGGCTTTTTGAGTCGTACTCGAAAGATCCCGGCGAGGCCGTTTTACTGCTCGGGCTTAGCGGCCGTCAGAGCGGTTTTTTAATTTCACCGTCGCTTTCGTTTCTTTTAAGCGCCGTTGCGCCTCTGTGCGAGCGGCTGATCAAAAATCCCGATCTTGAAACGCTCCGTGAGAAAACGCCCGCGAGCTATGAAAGCGGAGAGTCCGCCGCGATCATGGAAGCGGCGCCATATCTCGATGGAGCGGAGCACCTCGGCGAAAGCTGGTTCGAAAATTTCGCGCTGATCTTCGAAGATGCCTTCCGGCGGCTTATGGGCGCGTATAACGGACGGGCGGACAGTTTTTTTGCCGTGTATAACCCCCGGATACACCCTGCCGGGCGAGTCTTTTTTCACATGGTAGAAAATAAAAAAAGCCGTAGTCCTTTCGCCTTTATGGCCACTTATTCAAAACATGGCGAAGGCGGCCGGACTAAACATTTGCCGCTTAAAAACGCTATAAGCGAGTTCGGCGGCGATAAAAAGAAACTGCTCGAACTTATATCCGCCGTCACGCGCGCCGCGCAAAAGAGTCAGCTTATAGGCGGGCTGCTCGAGACGGGCGAGTTGTTTCATCCGATAGCGTTTTCCACGCAGGAAGCCCACACTTTTTTAAAAGAAGTTCCGTTTTACGAGGAATCGGGTGTGTTGTGCCGCATTCCCGACTGGTGGAAAGAAGCCAGGCGCCCGCCGGCGGTAAAGATAAAAGTCGGTGAAAACGCGCCTTCACGCGTCGGATTCAACGCGCTGCTCGATTTCAGTCCTGAAATATCGCTCGGCGGCGTGAGAATAACGCCGGCCGAACTTAGAAAACTCGCGCATGAAAGCGACGGCCTGGTCCTTTTGAAAGGAAAATGGGTCGAGGCGGACGCCGGCCGTCTAAAATATGCTCTGGCCGCGTTTGAACGCGCCGCGCGTGCCGCTGGCGGCGAAGACGGTATAACGCTTTTTGAAGCATTGAGACTCAATATGACTTCTGATAAGTTCGCCGCCGGGGCGGACGGCGAAACCGTGGTTTCTATCGAAATAAGCAACGGCGAATGGCTTGCCGCCACTTTAAAAAAATTGACGCGGCCGGAAACGCTCGAAATTATAGGCTGTGGAAAAAATTTCCGGGGCGCGCTGCGGCCCTACCAGCAAAAAGGCTTGAACTGGCTAAATTTAATGAAAACCCTCGGGCTCGGCGCGTGCCTGGCCGACGATATGGGGCTTGGAAAGACCGTGCAGGTGCTCGCTTTGCTGAATTCCGCGGCCGCGCGCGCGAAGAATCTGCTCGTGGTTCCGGCCTCGCTCATCGCTAACTGGATGAATGAGATCGACAGGTTTACGCCGGCTTTAAAATATAAACTGCTGCATTCGTCTGCGAAAGCGGAAAAGGCGTGCGGCATGGATGATATCGAAAAAGCCGCAGCCGCCAACGATGTTATAATAACCACCTACGCTATGTTGCAACGATACCATAAACTATGCGATATCGACTGGGACACACTTATTATCGACGAAGCGCAGAATATAAAAAATCCGAACACCAAACAGACACGGGCGGTTAAGCGTTTGAAGGCGGCGTTCCGCGTCGCCCTTACCGGTACGCCGGTCGAAAACAGGCTGTCCGATTTGTGGTCGATATTCGATTTTATCAACCGCGGCCTGCTTGGCACGCTGGGCGAATTCGCCGGGTTCGCTAGACGCCTGAGCGATAGCGGGGAAGGTTATTCCAGGCTCAAAAAGACGGCAAGCCCGTTTATATTAAGGCGACTTAAAACTGATAAATCGATAATATCCGACCTGCCGGATAAGATCGAAATGAAAACTTATTCAACGCTCAGCAAAAAACAAGCAGCAGTTTATGACTCGCTCGTAAAAGAAATTAAAGAGGCGCTCGAAAGCGTCGATGAAGGCATTGAAAGAAGGGGTCTTATTCTTTCGTCGCTGATGAAGTTCAAACAGATATGCAATCATCCCGATCAGTATCTCGGTCAGAAGTCTTATGATGAAAGCGAAAGCGGCAAGTTCGCCCGGCTTCGTGAGATATGCGAGACTATACGCGAAAAGCGCGAACGCGTTCTGGTGTTCACTCAATTCCGCGAAATAACGGAACCGCTTGCCGATTTTCTGGCGGGCGTTTTCGGCCGCGGCGGCTTAGTTTTGCACGGCGGAACGCCGGTCGCGAGGCGCGGGGATGTCGTGGCGCGCTTCCAGGGGGCCGATTATATTCCGTTCATGGTGCTCTCGCTCAAAGCGGGCGGTACGGGACTTAATCTCACGGCGGCGAGCCATGTTGTTCATTTTGACAGGTGGTGGAATCCGGCGGTGGAAAATCAGGCGACCGACAGGGCGTTCCGTATAGGCCAGTCGAAAAATGTCGTCGTGCACAAGTTTATAACGAAAGGCACGCTCGAAGAAAAAATAGATATGATGATAGAGGATAAGATAAGGCTTTCGAAAGAAGCCATACCGGATATTTCTGAATCGTTTATAACCGAGATGAGCGATAAAGAGCTCTTGAAACTTTTCGATCTGTCTGCGTAGCCGGCAGGATTAGACCGGATCGCGTTTCCGGCCGCGCCTTTTTACAGGCTGTGACGGGGCCGTTTGCAATTATAGTTGATTATTGTAAAGTTTTAATTTATATGAATATAAATAAGGAGATTTTATTATGCCGTTTTATGATCGCTATTACTGGGGTTATAAATCCTACAAACCCGATAAAAATACTACCGCGCGCGCGCTGGATAAACTCAAGAAAAAAGGGCTCGCCGCTTCGCCGGTGATCATTGCCGGAAGAGATATTTCATCGAGCTGGTGGGGGATTAAGTGGTGCCGGAACCTTGAAAGTTATTCCGATTATCATAACCGGCTCGAACGCGGGCGCTCGTACGTCAAAAACGGCGCGGTGATCGATTTGAAGATACTTCCGGGCCGCATAGAGGCGCTCGTGCAGGGCAGCGACATCGATCCTTATGAAGTCGAAATTTCGATAAAACCTTTGAAGAACGAAATATGGAAAGCCATGGCGGCTGAATGCGCCGGAAAGATACATTCGCTCGGCGAGCTGTTCGAAGGACGCTTTCCCGTGGAGCTTTCGACGCTGTTCACTGCGCGCGAAAAGGGTATATTTCCGTCCCCGCGTGAAATAGATTTTGAATGCAGTTGCCCCGACTACGCGTTTATGTGCAAGCATGTTGCGGCCGTGCTTTACGGTGTGGGAGCTCGTCTTGATAAAGATCCCTCGCTTTTTTTCACGCTCAGAAATGTAAATATAGGCGATATCATATCCGGCGCGGTCGCTAAAAAGTCGGAGGATATGCTTAAAAACGCGGGTGCGCGCTCCGGCCGCGTACTTGTTGACGACGGGCTGGCTGAAACTTTCGGCATAGATATCGCCGGCTTTGATTCCGCTCCGGCCGCCGCAGCGGCGCTTCCGCCGAAGGCGGAACTAACCCCGGAAAAAAATGTCGAAAAAGAAGACAAAATAATATTTGAAGAGCTGCCGGAACTGCCGGAGCTGGTAGAACTATCCAAACTATCAGAACCGCCGGCCACGCCGCTAAAAAACGCCGCAAAATCAACCATGAAGCGGGCGGAACGCACGGCGGCGGGGGAATCCGTCGGAAAAACTCACGAAAAGTCCGGTGCGCAAAAGAGCTGGCTGCCTGACGGTATAAGGGCTTTGCCTGAAAGAATAAAGTCGCTGGTCGCGGATATTGAGAATATTTCGAGCGCGAACGAACTCGATGCTCTTGCCGGCGATCTGGCGAAACTTTCGAAAATAACCGTGAAAAAAATAGAATTGCTTAAAGCGCTTGATGAGCTGAGTGCCGTTTGAGCGGCCGGCGGTTTAATGCTGTAAAAAATAAAGCGAGGCGGTAAAATGAAGAAGCATAAATTTACTATTCTTATAGAAAAAGATGAAGACGGCATTTTTGTGGCGTCAGTTCCGGCGTTGCGCGGTTGTCATACGCAGGCTAAAACGCTCGAGGAAATATTGCCGCGCGTCAAAGAGGCGATTGAATTATCTTTGAAATGCGAACATGACGAAATGGAACAATATGAATTTGTCGGCGCATGGCAGGTCGAGGTAGCTTCATGAGCCGGCTGCCTTTGATTACATCCAAAGATATGGCTAAGTTGCTTGTTAATTTGGGTTTTACCGAAAAACGCCAGCAGGGTAGCCATAAAATATTTAAACATTATGACGGACGAACCACTGTTGTGCCGTTTCATGGAGAAGATTTAGCATGAGGGTTAATATGCAAAATCCTTAAGGAAATTGAAATATCCGTTGATGAATATATTTCATTGAAAAAAACTATAACGATATCAGATCATAATCGGCATATTTTCCTTCATAGGTAATTATCTTCCCGTTTTTTTCGTCGATAATAAGGCACCGATCGGCGACGGCGTTTATAAAACGGCGGTCGTGCGAGCATAACAGCATCGCGCCGCCATAATCGCGCAGTACGCCTTCGAGCGCGGCAAGTGAAAATACGTCCAGATAGTTTGTGGGCTCGTCGAGGATCAGAAAATTAAAACCGCCAAGCAGTATCTTTGCTATTGCCGTCTTTACGCGCTCGCCGCCGCTTAGCATCGCCGCTTTTTTATAGACTTCGTCGCGGCGGAAAAGAAGGCAGGCAAGCAGCGTTCGCACGGTCGTTTCCGAATGCGCTGAAGACGACGAAACGTTTTCGAGTATGGTCTTTTCGCAATCGAGAGTTTCGAAATCCTGGCTGAAATATCCTATCCGCGCCCGCTCCGATACCCATATTCCGTTTTCGCGTTCGAGTATCATGCGCACCAGAGTTGTTTTGCCCGAACCGTTCGGGCCGCTTAATGCTGTTTTAGCACCGGACGGCAGTTCAAAGGCGGCGCCGTCGAAAAGTATCCTGCCGTCGAAACTTTTCGAAAGCGAGCCGCACGATGCCGCGGCGCGCGAGTGAATCCGTTCGTGATCCGGCACGCCAATCTTTATTTCAGGCGGACAGTAAGGCTTTTCTTTAACTTCGAGCCTTGCTAACCTTGATTTTAAGGCGTCGGCGGCGCCGTCGAGTTTTTTCTTTTTCGAGTTGACGGCGCGGGTGTGAAGGCGCGCTTCGGAATTTCCCATGCGCTTCGGCGCCTTTTTCATTTGCTTCGATTTTTGTTTTTTGTCGATCACGGCTCGTTCCAGGCGTTTTTTTTCGGAGAGGTATTTTTCGCGCTCGAACCCGGCGCGCTCAAATATTAGTTTTTTCTGATATTCGTATGACGCGAAGTTTCCGTCAAAGTCGTTGATATTAGAATTTTCGATCTCTATGACGCGCGTGCATACTTTGTCGAGCAGCGCGCGGTCGTGCGATACGATAATCAGCGTGCCGTCGAAGGCGTCGAGTTTTTCTTCGAGCAGCTTTATAGCGGATATATCGAGGTTCGAAGTCGGTTCGTCGAGCAGCAATATTCCGCAGGGGTTTTCAAGCGCCGAAGCGATTCTGCGCCGCGTCTTTTCGCCGCCGCTGAGATGCGTTTCATATCCGGCGGGCGCGCCGAATTCTCCGGCGATTTTGTCGCTGATATGGTCGGCTTCGCTGTCTCGTCTCGCGTTTATTTCTTCTGATTCGTCGTCATCGTCTTCGTCAAGCTGTCTTGCGTATGAAATATTGCCGCGAATGTCGGCGAAACCTTCGTCCGGCGTTTTGATTCCGGCTATAATGTCGAGCAGTGTGGTCTTTCCGGCGCCATTTGTGCCGGCGATCGCGACCTTTTCGCCCGAATAAATTGAAAGACCCGCGCATTCGAATAAAAGCCTGTCGCCGTAATATTTTTTGATTTTATTTAAACTTATTTTCAACATAAAAAATCCCTCCAGTTTTTATCCGGCAGGGATTTTCATTAGTTATCTCCGGTAATAATTTTAATTATCGAATTTTAATTATCGAATTTTAATTATTGTCGGAGTTTAGTTTAATTTAATTATAATATTCAAAAAATATTATATATTTTTATCGAATATAATCCCGCCGGAAAAAGAATTGATAACCACTGCGACGATAAATTCGCCGGGGGCCGCATAATTTTCCGTTATGTAAGAGGGATTATATTCTCATGTTATCACCTTTGATTTATAAGTTTATGAATTTATTTTAAGTTTATGAGTCAATTCTATCAGACGATTTTTAATTTGTCAAGTTTAAGTTAAAAATAAGTTAAAAATAATCGTTAGAACCGTTTTAAAATTGATTATAATGGCTTGAAAATATTTTGAAAATGTTATATAATGAGCATTGTAGATAAATAAGTTTGTAATAGCGTGGAGGTTGATAAAATTATGTCGCAGCCGATTTATGGGTTTTTATACGATTTTGTTTTTAAATACGTTTTCGGGCGCCAGCAGAACGTGGAGCTATTGTCTTATCTGCTGAACGCTTTGCTCGAAAGGCCGAAAGAAAATAAAATTACCGTCACTGAAATTACAAACCCATTTAATTTAAAGGAATTCGCTGAAGATAAGTTTTCGATAGTCGATGTCAAGGCTCGAGATGAAAATGGAACGCTGTACACGATCGAAGTTCAGGTTTTGAGCCACAGCAGATTTATTGAACGCGCGCTTTACTATCTGACCAAACTGTATTCGGGCCAGATAAAAGAAGGCGACAAATATTCAGATTTAAGAAAAACCATAGGCATTTCAATAATCGATTTCGAATTGTTCAATAAGGAAGCCGAAATTCACAATATTTATAAAATGCTCAATTTAAAATCAATGGCTGAGTTAACCGATATGTTCGAGCTTCATTTCGTTGAACTTTCTAAATTTAAAATAGATAAGCCGCGAATGCTCCAGACTAAATTTGAAAAATGGCTTCATGTGCTTAAATTCGGCGATGCGCTTTACGGCGATAATCAAATACTGCCGGATGAATTAAGAAGCGAGGAGGGAATTATTATGGCGTTCGAAGAGATGAAAAGAGTTAATTCCGATTCCACCATGCGCGATATTATAGAAGCCCGTTCTAAAGCAGCAGCAACGATTGCGACTATAAAAGAAGATGAATTTATAAAAGGCAAAGTTAAAGGAATGATCGAAGGCAAAATAGAAGGTAAAATCGAAGGTAAAATCGAAGGCAAAATAGAAGGTAAACTTGAATTAGCCCGCGAATTATATAAAGACGGCATTCTGCTTGAAAAAATAATTGAAAAGACGGGTTTTACAGCCGAACAGATAAAAAACGATTAAAGTTTATTTGCGGCCGGTTCAGGTGCCAAAATTTGTGTTTGTTCGACTAATTATGCGTGTGAAAGCCTCGAAAAGTTAAATTCACCGGTAATTTTGCATGTACCCGGTTTTATAAAAAGTTTGTAATCTCTCTGATTATAAAACCCTTTTACGCCGGGCGCGATAATATCGGGAGTGAACATAAAAACGATTTGTGCCGCGCCGGATGCGCTCATGGCTTCGCGAAGCGAATTTAATAAAGCGATATTATTAGCGGCCGAATCATTTTCGCTTAAAATATCGTATAAGTAAAGCGAGCCGTTTTCAATGACGTAAATAACGACGGTGTCGAGGTTTTCTGAGTAATAAATATTATCGGTGTAATAATTAATGCAGTAGAACATAATTAGATGAGAGTCGTTTATAACGCCGAGTTTTTTTGATGCGGGCGCTCTGTTAAATGCCAGGCGCTTTAGTATTGAAAAATCTTTATGGCCGGCGATGTCGAGTTTTTTTAAACCGGCGTTATTGTTATCGTTTAGCGCCGGAATTAATTCAAAAGATGTTTCGCGGATTTCTTCGAAACCGAATGCGGGATAAAAACCGGCGGCTGATTCATTAGCGAAAAGATAAATCAGATCGGCTCCGGCGCCGTATTCAGCCAGCGCGAAATTCATAAGTTCAGCCGAAAGTCCTTTTTTGCGATAATCAGGATGCGTCATAACCGTGCCGATCTGGACCGCTTTTTTCAGCCCGCCGTCAACGACCAGTTCCATCATATTGACTGAAACATTCGAAACGACTTCATTTCCGTTGGCATACGAGCAGCAGATATATCTATCATTCCAGAATCCGGCCCGGTACCACGGTTCAAAGTCTATACCGAAAACTAAGCCGGCCAGTTTGTTGAAATTTGACCGGAATATATCGTTATTCTTATAATCGCTTATCAGCTTTAAGTTTTTAGCTGCGTCGTTTTTCATATTTTTTAACTTCACCACTGTTCTATAAAAGTTTAGGTAATTTTTTTCAATATTTATTAGAAAGTTTCTTTAAGATACTTGTACTACAGTAATAACATAAAATTTTACTTAATTCAAGTAAAATTTGACTGTAAAATTTGACGGTAAATATTATAAAACTGCCGATAAACTGTCGATAAACTGTCGATAAACTGTCGAATAAAACTTGAAATTCGATATCTTTTATGATATATTTGCGTTATTAATTTTATAGAAGGAGTTATCAGATGATTAAAATATCAAAAATATTCATTTCAGTTTTATTGTCGGCATTTTTATTAACGGGTTGCTTTAATAGTGATGACGCGGCGGTAGGTAACGGCGCCGGAAAAGTCGAAGTACCTAATCTCGACGCGGTCAAGCAAATGATTATACAGTACCGCGATTCCGGCGATTGGGGCAGGGATATCGAGTCGGCGGGAGACAGAGGCGTTGCGCTGCTGCGTTCCGCATACAATCAAAATGACACACAGGCGGTTGTTTTTGATATCGACGAAACCCTTCTGGATAATTATGAAAATTTAAAAGCCGACAAATTCGCGGTTGTTAAGGAATCAAGTAACGCCTGGATAGCAAGCGCGAAAGCGCCGGCTATTTCCGGCACTAAAAAAATTTACGACGAGGCCGTCAGTAAAGGTATTAATGTATTTTTAATTACCGGGCGCGCCGAAGCCCTTCGCGCCGCGACTGTAAATAACCTTAATGCGGCCGGTTACACTAAATATGAAAGATTGATCACGCACGATACTACCGGCGAAACAGCTTTAGTTTATAAGTCGGCCGCTCGCGCCGCTTTGGAAAAAGAGGGCTACCAGATTATATTGAACGTCGGCGACCAGGACAGCGATCTTCTTGGCGGCCATTCGCTTCATACTCTGAAAATTCCCAATCCGATGTATATACTTAATTAGTAATAAGCGTAATGAGCGTAATAAGCGTATTTATGATTAATACCGGAAGTTCTTGACTGTTCGTTGCTTAAGTTTTTAACTAATAAATGGAGGTTTTATTATATGCTTAAAAATTTTATTACGGTCTTTATTTTTATTTGTATGTCGTTTATTACCACGCAGCAGGTTTGCGCTCAAAAAGGCGGGTCGGCCGCGTCCGGTGAAGGCGACTCTGCGTTTCCGTCGATGCCCGGATCTGAAATTGTTATTAGTATTCCTGATTACGACAGATTTTTGACCGAAGACGCCAATAAGATCGGCTACGGGCTTATCTCGACTTACAGGCACGATGTCAATACTTATCCATCCTGCCTTGCCGTAGAAGATATAAATGGCGACTCACGCAATGAGTTGATTTTCGAAGCGGCAGGCCAGATTGTAGTGCTGGATAGTTCATGGAAAAAAATCGATACGCCGCCCGATGCGCAAAATGCAATTAATCGCAGAAAAGCCGGAGCTGACGACGAAAAGAAAAATTACGAAGAATCCACTAAAAAATATGTGTTAAGTCACAATAACTTGAAAATCGGCGATAAAACTTACAAAACTTCGACCATGGGCATACGCGAATATGATATCGACGGCGACGGCGTTATGGAAATAATCGTGCGCTCGGTCAATCCGCGCGTCACCTGCGTATCACATTCCACAGTTTTTATATTTAACGCAAAAGGCGAACTAATATGGAATCTCGTATGGCCGACCTGGACGAACGATCTTATATTCGCCGATTTCGACGGCGATGGCGTAAAGGACATTATCATTGCCGACCACAGCTCGAATATCGTATTATTTTCCAGAACAAAGGACCCGGATAAAGGCCCCGGAAAGCCGCAGATGAAAAAATAAAACTCGTTCTTCGGCCTGTTATTGTTTTTAAGTCAGGCGTTTTCCGGTTAGTTTGGTGATTTTTAATGGCTTGAAAATATTTTGAAAATGTTATATAATGACATTAATAAGTTTGTAATAGCGCGGGAGTTGATAAATATATGTCGCAGCCTATTTATGGGTTTCTATACGATTTTGTTTTTAAATATGTTTTCGGGCGTCAGCAAAACGCTGATTTATTATCTTATTTATTGAACGCTTTGCTCGAAAGGCCTAAAGATAATAAAATTACCGTCACCGAAATTACAAATCCATTTAATTTAAAGGAATTCGCTGAAGATAAATTTTCGATAGTAGATGTCAAGGCTAAAGACGAAAATGGAACGCTGTACACGATCGAAGTTCAGGTTTTAAGCCACAGCAGATTTGTTGAACGCGCTCTTTATTATCTGACCAAACTGTATTCGGGCCAGATAAAAGAAGGCGACAAATATTCAGATTTAAGAAAAACCATAGGCATTTCAATAATCGATTTCGAATTATTCAATAAGGAAGCCGAAATTCACAATATATATAAAATGCTTAATTTAAAATCAATGGCCGAGTTAACCGATATGTTCGAGCTTCATTTCGTTGAACTTTCTAAATTTAAAATAGATAAGCCGCGAATGCTTCAAACTAAATTTGAAAAATGGCTTCACGTGCTTAAATTCGGCGACGCTCTTTACGGCGATAATCAGATGTTGCCTGATGAATTAAGAAGCGAGGAGGGAATTATTATGGCGTTTGAAGAGATGAAAAAAGTTAATTCCGATTCCACCATGCGCGATATTATCGAAGCTCGCTCTAAAGCCGCGGCAACAATCGCGAC